>DATMUN010000397.1:0-3335 GCA_035563895.1 Occallatibacter sp.
AAGCCTCTGCCACCGGCGGCTCTCGCCATCCTCCGCGATCAAACCGCTGCTCCGGCCAAACCCGCGAAAATTGCGGAAGACGCCGCCTCAAAATAAGGAGCCACCGTGGGCCTCACCGACTCGCTTCGCAACGGACTCAGGTTCTTCCTGATGAGCCTGGGCGTCTCCAGCCCCAACAAGAAACCCGCACCCAAACCCGCATCCGGCCCAAATCCCGGCGCATCCAAATAAACGCCGGGAGTCTTCCATGCCTTCAACTTCCCCCAACCCGCCAACCAGGAGCCTCCTGCGCGCTTTCTGGGACTGGTTCGTCCTCTTCAGCGGCATCTCCACCGCTTCGAATCTCTCGCGCACGCGCCGCGATCCCATCCTTTCCCGCGGCCTCTTCCTCTTCCGCTCCCCACGGCGGCAGGACCGTTAGCCGTGAATCCTAGTAAAATCGAATCATGCCGCTGACCCGTCCCCAGGCCCTCGACTACTTCAACTCCGCAGACCTCATCGGCCTTGGCATGGAAGCTGACCAGGTGCGCCGCCGTCTGCACCCCGAGGGCGTAGTCACCTACATCATCGATCGCAACATCAACTACACCAACTTCTGCACTGAGTACTGCACCTTCTGCGCCTTCTACCGTCCCCTCAAAGGGCCCAAGTCGGAAGAGGGCTATATCCTCGACTTCGAGACGATCTATGAAAAGATCGCCGAGACCGCGGAGATGGGCGGCACCGGTGTGTTGATGCAGGGTGGCATCCACCCCGACCTCAAAATCGACTGGTTCGAGCGCCTCTTCACCGGCATCAAGCAGCGCTTCCCGCAGATATGGCTTCACTGCCTGTCCGCCTCTGAGATCCTCGCCATCGCCGAGTACTCCGAGCTCGACCTGCGCACCACCATCGCCCGTCTGCGCGACGCCGGTCTCGACTCCATCCCCGGCGGCGGCGCCGAAATCCTCGACGACGATGTGCGCAAGCGCATCGCCCGCCTCAAGTGCCGCACCGACGACTGGCTCGCTGTCCACCGTACCGCCCACGAGCTAGGCATGCGCACCACCGCCACCATGATGTTCGGCGTCGGCGAAACCTTCGAACAGCGCATCAACCACTTCGAGGTCGTCCGTCAGTTGCAGGAAGAGACCGGCGGTTTCACCGCCTTCATCCCCTGGAGCTTCCAGCCCAAGCACACCGCCCTCGGTGGCCGCGGCTGGGACGAGGCCACCAGCGTGGAATACCTCAAGACCCTCGCCATCTCCCGCCTCTACCTCGACAACATCGAGAACGTGCAGGCCAGCTGGGTCACGCAGGGCCTCAAAGTCCTCGAGATGGGCCTCCACTTCGGCGGCAACGACGTAGGCTCCGTCATGCTCGAAGAGAACGTCGTCAAGGCAGCAGGCACCTCCAACTGCACCACCGAAGAGGAGCTCCGCCGCATCATCCGCGACGCAGGCTTCAAGCCCGTCCAGCGCGACACACTCTATCGCACGATGTTTCTGAATTAGCGGCCGAGATTGAAAACTCGCTGATCGCATAGAAGAGTCCGCAAACCTAGCGGGCTCTTCTATGCGTAGCACCTTAAGTTCTGGCACTCTGCGTCGGTAGTGCGCGATCACCCTCCATGCCATACATCACATGCCAACCCAGCGCGCCGGATGCTATTCTGGCGCGGCATTTTTCTGCAATCAGGAGGAAGTCGTGAAGAAAGCCATGCTGTTGGCAATGAGCGGAGTCCTGCTCCTCGCCGGGTGCGAGAGCAAGAAGCAGGCAGGCATCCCGGTTGAACCGAAGTGGAAGGGCCCCGCTTATCGCCTCGCCTTTGATACCAAGGCACCCAAGCCGAACCCGTCCGGCGTGACCATTCCCGGCATCAAGTGGACCGCAAACCCCGACGCCCTCGAAACGCGTGCCGTGCTCGTGGTGCGCTATGACTCGTCCGGCGTCAAGAGCGACAAGCTCATCGTCGATCAGGTCATCCTCGGCGCCACCGACATCAAGGGCCCCGAAGGCCAGCTCACCGACGACTACATCGCTCTTGCCGACCAGGGCATTGCGCACCTGCTTGGCGTCTACAAGGTGAAGGGCAAAGTGAAGGTACAGGCACTGCTTGTGCGTTCGTCCATCAGCCCGTCAGCCGGTCCCGACGAGCTTACGAACAAGGCGCTCTCCGACTGGATCTCGACCGACATCGACTTCAAGGGCGGCAAGGCAAAGTAGCTATGGCTCCGCGCGGCGAACAGGGCTCAACGTGACCCGAAAGGCCACTCCTTGAGCCCACGCGCCCGCAGCAGATAGAGCAACGTCCCGCTCGCGGCTATGCCCGCGGCCACCAGCAGCCCGTCAATCGCCTTGGGCCGGTTCGCCAGAATGAAGATGAACCCCGCCATCGCCACCAGCGGCGGGAGCGGATACAGCGGCATCCGGAAAGGCCGCTTCAGCTCAGGCTGCTGCACGCGCAACAGGATCACCCCTGCATGCTGCAGCAGGAACTGCAGCAGAATCCGCGTAATCACCAGCATCGTGATCACCTGCTGCAGGCTGAAGAAACAGAACGCCGTCGCCACCGCGCCCAGCGCCACCAGCGAGCGGTGCGGAATCCCGTGCTTTGGGTGGACCGCCGCAAGAAAGCCGAAGTAGTTGCCATCACGCGCCGCCGCATACGGCACACGCGAGTAGCCAAGCAGCAGCGAAAACACCGACGCGAACGCCGTCCACATCACCAGCGCCGCAATCAGCGCCCCGGCCCACGCGCCAAATGCCGAGCCCGCGATGTCTGCAACCAATTGCAGCTTCGGCGCAGCAGACTGTGCCGCGCGGCCCGCCGCTTCATGCACAGCCGGAAGCGCCGCCAGGTTCATCACCACGTAGAACGACGCCACCAGCGCCACCGAAATCAGAATCGCCCGCGGAATCGTCCGCTCCGGATCGCGTACCTCACTACCAAGAAACGTGATGTTGTAGTAGCCCCAGTAGTCGTACGTGGCGATAAGCGTGGCCTGCGCCAGCCCACCCGCAGCCACGCCGAGCGAGAGCGTGGGCGAGCCGGGCATATGCCAGCCGCCATGCGCAGCCGCTTGTGCAAAGCCTGAAACGATCACGCCAGCCAGCGCCGCCATCACCCCAGCAAACAACACCCACGCCAGCCGCGTAACCGAGCTCAAATTGCGATACAGCAGGATCGTGACCAGCACGCAGGCAGCAGCCGCAGCAAAGTTGCCGTAGTGTAAAGCTGGCAACGCAGCAAACGGCGCTGCATCCAGCCCCGGCCAGAACCACGCGAGGAAACTCGACAGCCCAATGCAGCCCGATGCGATCGACAGCGGAGCCGAGAAGCCTAGCTGCCAGAC
>DATMUN010000398.1:0-2509 GCA_035563895.1 Occallatibacter sp.
CCCGCGCTTACATCCACGGCTACCAGGGCGACGACCTCTCCAGGCCCGACACCGTCGCCGCCAGCGTCAAGCACTTCGCCGCCTACGGCAACGCCGAGGCGGGCCGCGAGTACAACTCCACCGACATGTCCTTGAGCCGCCTCCAGCAGGACTACCTGCCGCCCTATCGCGCCGCGGCTGAGGCCGGTGCGGCTACCTTCATGGCCGCCTTCAACTCCCTCAACGGCGACCCCTCCAGCGCCAACGGCTTCCTTCTGCAAAACGTGCTCCGCGACTCCTGGGGCTTCAACGGCTTCGTCGTCTCCGACTACACCTCCGTCATGGAGCTGCGCAATCACGGCATCGCGCTCGATTCCGCCACTGCCGCGCGCAAGGCCATCGCCGCCGGTGTCGACGTCGACATGATGTCGCACTACTACGACACTGCGCTGCCCGCGCTCATCGCCTCCGGCAAGGTCCCCGAGTCCGTCATCGACGAGGCCGTTCGCCGCGTCCTGCGCGTCAAGTTCGCTCTCGGCGTCTTCGAGCACCCTTACGCCGAAGGCACTGAGGTGACGGCCCCCGTCGAAGCCCATCGCCCGCTCGTCCGCGAAGCTGCCGAGGAGTCGCTCGTCCTGCTGCGCAACGCGCCCGTCAGCGGCAAGCCGATTCTGCCCCTCGCGGCCAGCGCGAAGAAGATCGCCCTCATCGGCCCCCTCGCCGACAACTCCTCTGAGATGGTCGGCAACTGGGGCGTCGGCAAAACCCCAGGCGTGGTCACCCTCAAGGACGCACTCGAAGCCCGCGCCAAGGCCACCGGCGGTTCCCTCGCCTACGCGCAGGGCACTGGGATCGACACCACATCCACCACAGGATTCTCCGCAGCCGTCACCGCCGCGAAGAACGCCGACCTTGTCATCCTCGCCCTCGGCGAATCCGCCGAGATGAGTGGCGAGGCCGGCTCCCGCGCACACCTCGACCTGCCCGGCAACCAGCAACAGCTCCTCGAGGCCGTCACCGCCTCCGGCAAGCCCACCGTGCTCATCGTCTTCTCCGGCCGTCCGCTCGTACTCAACTGGGCCGCCGAGCACGTCCCCGCCATCCTCGAAGCCTGGTTCCCCGGCACAGAGGCCGGCAACGCCATCGCCCGCGTCCTCGCCGGCGAAGTCGCCCCCTCCGGCAAGCTCCCCATGAGCTTCCCGCGCACCGTCGGCCAGGAGCCGCTCTACTACAACGAGCTCCCCACCGGCCGGCCGCCCGTGGGCATCGACCTCGATCACCCCAAGCCTGAATACGAGCGCTTCATCTCGCGCTATATCGACGTGCCCAACAGCGCCCTGTTCCCCTTCGGCTTCGGCCTGAGCTACACCACCTTCGCCTACTCCGGCGTCTCCGTCTCACGCGCCTCGTTGCCGCTCACAGACGCGCAGAACCCCGCCGCAAAAGACCTCATCGTCGCCACCGCAACGGTTAAGAACACCGGCAGCCGCGCCGCCACTGAGACGGTCCAGTGCTACGTCCGCAACCTCGGAGCCAGCCTCTCGCAGCCCGAACGCAGCCTGCAGGGCTTCGCGCGCGTCACACTCCAGCCCGGCGAGTCCAAACAAGTCGCCTTCCCGCTCGGCTTCCGCGAGCTCTCCTTCTACAACAACGCCGGCCAGGCCGTCATTGAGCCAACCAATTACACCGTCTGGATCGGCGGCAGCTCGCTAGCCGGCCAATCCGCCGCCTTCACCATCACCGAGTAGCGCAAAGCATCAGCATCACCAGCACGAATTGCATCACAGCCACAGTCATGGGTGCCCCGTCCTAGCTTGCTAGGGCGGGAAAGCAGCCAGCATCCCAGTCACGACAAAGTCCACTGCATGCAATGCCACGAAAATGGGTGCCCCAGGTCTCGCTTCTGAGACCTGGGAAAGTACGAACTTCAATCCACCACCTGTCATCCTGAGCGAAGCAGATCGCGCGAGCGATCTGCGGAGTCGAAGGACCTGCGGTTGCTCTTGGGACGCTAATCAATCGCACAAATCTGTCCCCTTTCCAGAACCCACGCCACACACGACAATAGCGACAGCGCGCATGTTCCTTGACCCCGCCAATCCCGCCCGCCGCCGCCTCCTCCAGTCTCTCGGCGCTTTCTCGCTCTCTACCCTCCTCCCGCGCCCATTGCGCGCCGCCCAGGCACGTCCCGCTCCGCAGCTCTCCCCCGGCATCCGCTTCGACGAAATCGCCAAACAGTCCGGCCTTAACTTCATCACACGCAACTCCGCCACGCCCAACAAGAACCAGCCCGAAACCATGGTCGCCGGCATCGCCCTCTTCGACTACGACAACGACGGCTGGCTCGACATCTACTGCGTCAACGGCGCCGAGATTCCCTCGCTCCAGAAGACCTCGCCCGACTGGTGGAACCGCCTCTATCGCAACAACCACGACGGCACATTTACCGACGTCACCGAAAAGGCCGGCCTGCAAGGCTCCGGCTACGGCATGGGTGTCGCCGTGGCCGACTACGACAACGACGGCCACG
>DATMUN010000399.1:0-3323 GCA_035563895.1 Occallatibacter sp.
CCGGTTTTCCACAGGCCACGCACCAAAGTTGGTGCAAAACGGCCTTCAGGCGTCTGTGCCACCCCTACTTCGGCTGCGCGATTCGCACCAGCAGCACGTCGTGGTAGCCCAGCGTGATGGGCATGTTCTCAGTTAGCTCAACCGGCTTGTCGGTCCACAGGTCCTTGCCCTTCTGCGTGCCGTGCAGGCCCAGCTTGGTCAGGTTCAGGTGGAACGGATGCGTCGCCACACGGTCGCTGCCCGCATTCAGCACGGCCACGGCCAGCGCGCCGCCTTCCAGATGCCGGGTCCACACTTCGACTTCGCCGTCGTCATAGATGCGCGAGCCCTGCTTGCCCAGCTTGTCCTGATTGATGGCGATCACGTCCTTATTGGTCAGGATGGCCTTGATCTCGGGCTTCATATTGGGCAGGTCGTTGCCAGCCAGCAGCGGAGCGGCCAGAATCGCCCACATCGAGAAGTGCGCGCGGTTCTCAGCCAGCGTCAGCTTGCCGTTGCCCACTTCCAGCATGTCGGGGTCGTTCCAGTGGCCGGGCCCAGCGTAGGCAGCCAGTCCATTCTGCTGCTCCAGAATCGTGTAAATGCGATCCCACTCGGGCGTAATGTCGCCCGTGGTGCGCCACAGGTTGCCGCCCAGTGCCGGAGCCCACTCCCAAGGCGAGTCCCAGCCGTACTGGCAGAGCGAGAGCACGATCGGCCGTCCGGTGGACTTCAGCGCCTTCGACATCTTGTCGTACGCGTCGACCATCAGCCGCATCTGCGCCGCTTTGTCATGCGGAGCCTGCTTCTCCATCACGTCCGGGATGAAGCTGCACAGGTCGTACTTCAGGTAGTCGATGCCCCAGTCGGCGTACATCTTCGCGTCCTGCTCCTCGTGTCCCAGCGAGCCCGCGTAGCCCGCGCAGGTGTGCGTGCCGGGTCCGGAGTAGATGCCGAGCTTCAGGCCCTTCGAGTGCACGTAGTCAGCCAGCGCTTTCATGTCGGGGAACTTGGAGTTGGTGTGCAGCAGGCCGCTCGCGTCGCGCTCGCCCTCCCATGTGTCGTCGATATTCACGTAGATGTAGCCGGCATCCTTCATGCCCGTGGAGACGATCTGGTCCGCCGCATCGCGCACGCCCTTGTCGTCCACTTTTTCGGCAAAGTAGTTCCAGCTGTTCCAGCCCATCGGGGGCGTCTGGGCCACCTGGGCACGCAGGCCCAACGTGGTCAAAGCAAGTGCAGCAAGCGGCAAAGCAACGGCTAAACGCATAGCAGGGAACTTCCTCCTGGAAACGGTTTCATCGGAATACTATGCTGGCCGCCTGCGTTTCCGCAAACAGTTCCGCGACTCTTGAGATGGCCTCTCCAGGAGAGTTGGGTGTGCAGCGCAGGGCCTCAGTCCGCGAGGGTAGCCGCCGCATACCGCGGAGCCGTCGCCATCAGCGCCTCAATCGTCTCTACCGTTCCGATTCCGCCACGTGCGCCGGTTGCCGTGCAGTTCAGCGCCGCCGCCGCACAGGCGAAGTCCAACTGGCGTTCGAGCGCCCATCCCTGCAGCAGTCCGTAGATGAAGCCCGCATGGAACACATCGCCTGCACCTGTCGTATCCGTCACAGGCACCTTGAAAGCTGGCCGCAGATAGAAGCGCTCACCATCCCAGGCCAGCACGCCGTCCTCGCCCAGCGTCGCCGCTGTGAGCACACAGCCAAACCGCCGATGCAGACGCCGCAATGCCGCCTCCAGATTGCGCTCGCCGGTGACCATCTCCGGAAATCCGCGGCTCACGATCAGGTGGTCCACATTGGCCATCAGGTCCTCGACGCCGGGGTACATCTCGTCGAGGTCAGCAATGACTGGAATGCCAGCCTCGCGCGCCCAACTCGCGGCGGTCGTCGCAGCCGCCGTCTCCAGGCCATCCACGTGCAGCGCACGCGCACGCACAATCCACTCACGGCGCAGGTCTGCGGGCTGCAGCAACAGACGATCCTCGCGCAGGTTCATCACCGTGCGCTCGCCGCCGCCATCCACAATAATGAGCGACTGCGGGCTGGAGGCATTCGGCACGCTGACCACGCGCGCGTCCACGCCAGCCTCGGCAAAGGCGCGCTGGTGGCGCAGGGCCGCGTCGTCGTCGCCCAGCTTGCCTACGTAGCGAGTGTTCAAGCCCCAGCTCTGGCACGCAACGACAGCAGAAGCAGTTTGTCCGCCGAGCAGGATGGAGGAGTGAGAGTATTTGACCTTGGAGCCGCGCTCGGGATAAGCGGGGAGTGCGATAAGTGTGTCGGTGGCGTTCAGTCCCACACCCACCAGGTCAACCAACGACGGCTCGGTCATGCATTCAATTGTAACGGGGCTATGAAAACTTCGTCGCCCTCCACAGGCCAATGGAGCCGACTGCGGCGCTGACCACCAGAACCACCGCCAGCACGCCCGTCCAGAAGAGATTTATGCCGAGCGCGGGCACCTGCGCCTGCACGCCAAGCCAGACGAAGACGCCGACTGCGCAGGCGATGATCGCGTAGTCCCACCATGAGCGTTGCACCGAGGCAGCCGTAGGTGTAGCGCCGCGATGGGTCTGCAACACGCGAGGATAGTCGAGCTGGTAGCGCTCGCACTCGCGCTGCAGCGCCTCGTGTGTGGAAGCGTGCTCGCGCTCCGTGGCGATAGCAGTACTCACAGCCAGCGCGCCGAGGATCATTACGATGGAGCCGCAGACCACGAGCAACTGGTGCGCACGGTCAGCATGCGCCAACTCGCCAAACACCATCGCACCCCACGCCAGGCCCCAGAGCTGGTTGGTATTCGAGAGCGGAATGCCGCGCCCGATGCCGAGATACTTGGTGGCGTATTGCTGAAAGATGTCGCCGATAACCCACACGAAGCCGCCGAGGAACAGCCAGAACAGCATGGGCCGGTAGGTGGTCGACGACATGAGCGACAGCGTGTGTGCGCGGTCAAACGAGAGTGCCAGCGCCAGCACCGAGCCGAGCTCGCCCACCGTGAATACGGTGACGAACGAGAGCGGATTCATGCCGCTGATGTAGGCCTTGCGATAGGGCACATACATGGTGCCCCACAGCAGGCTCGCGCCAATGGCTGCCATGATTCCCGCTGCTGCGTGTTGCGCGTGCGCGCCGCTTGCGTGAATGATGCTGAAGCCGAGCAGCACGGCGGCAAGAACAATGGCCGATGCACCGAGCACCACCTTGGCGATGTTGCGGCCGCTCGCGCCCTTCAGCTCGCCAAAGAGTACGCGCCCCCAGAAGATGCCGACGAGCGAGTTGGTGTTCCACAGCGGAAAGGCAATGGAGAGTCCCACGTCGCGAATGGCGAAGACAGTGAGC
>DATMUN010000400.1:0-8680 GCA_035563895.1 Occallatibacter sp.
AACGTCATCTGCCGCATGCCGTCATCTTCTCCCTCAATCCACATTACCCGCAACTGCTGTGGACTGGGGAGTTCTTCAGAGGTTCCCTAGCTCTTGACCACCATGAGGTCAGGCCGCTCCGGACCGATCCTTTCATCCCCATGCGGCCAGGAGAAAGAACCATGGCTTCCCCAATCGTTGGCCTGCATCACGTTACGGCCATCGCATCCGACCCGCAGCGCAACCTCGACTTCTACACACAGGTCCTCGGCCTGCGCCTGGTCAAACGAACCGTAAACTTCGACGATCCCGGCACCTACCACTTCTACTTCGGCGACGACACCGGCCGTCCCGGCACCCTACTCACCTTCTTCCCCTGGGCCGGAGCCGAGCGCGGCGAACGCGGCGCAGGCGAAACCATCGCCACCGCCTTCTCCGTGCCTCCGGGCTCGTTCGCCTGGTGGAAGCAGCGCCTCGCCGCCAACAACATCGCCGTCACCGAGGAGACTCACTTCGGCTCCGCCTATCTCGCCTTCGACGACCCCGACGGCATGCGCATCGAGCTCGTCGAGCACACCGAGGCCGCTCCCTCCAGCCCACCACGCACCGCCAATCTGCCCGCCGCCTATGCCATCCAGGGTTTCTACGGCGTCACGCTGCTTGAGCTCAGCCTGGGCCGCTCCGCCGCCCTGCTTGAGATCATGGGCTTCGCACAAGCAGGCCGCGAGGGCGACCGTGTCCGCTTCGCCCCAGCCGGCAACGCACTCGGCCGCTTTGTCGATCTCGTCATCGACGAGAAGGCCTACCCGCACCAGATGGGCGCAGGCTCCGTGCACCACATCGCCTTCCGCGCTGCAGACGATGCCGCGCAGCTCGAGTGGGAGAAAGAGCTCGGCCAGCACGTCTTCGTCACCGACGTGCGCGACCGCAGCTACTTCCACTCCATCTACTTCCGCGAGCCCGGCGGCGTGCTCTATGAGATCGCCACCGACCCGCCCGGCTTCGGAATCGATGAGCCCGCCGAGAGCCTCGGCGAAGCCCTGCGCATCCCCGCATGGCTTGAGCCTCAGCGTGCCCGGATCGAACAACGACTCGCGCCCATCACGCTCCACAAAGCAAACACGCCGTACAGGAGGCAAAGTGAATAACCTCGATCCCCACGCCGGAGTGCCCTTGCTCTTCGCGGGCACTCCGCTCGCCCAGGCCTCTGGAGCGCTGCTCCTGCTGCACGGGCGCGGAGCCTCCGCCGAGGATATCCTCGGCCTCGGCGAAGCCATCGCCCCCGCAGGCGTGGCCCTCGTGGCCCCACAGGCCGCGGACCACACCTGGTATCCCTACTCGCTCCTTGCGCCGCGCCATCAGAACGAGCCGTACCTCACCTCTGCCCTCAATCGCATCGAGGCCGCTATCAACGAACTGCAGGCCGCCGGAATTCCCTTCGACCGCATCGCCCTGGCTGGCTTCTCGCAAGGCGCATCCCTGTCGTCAGAGTTCATCGCGCACCATCCGCGCCGTTACGCCGCGCTGCTCGCCTTCACCGGTGCGCTCATCGGCGCGCCCGGCGCGCCGCTCTCTGTCGATGGCCCGCTCAACGGCATGCCCGTACTCTTCAGCGCCGGTGATCCCGACCCTTACATCCCCTGGCCGCGCATCGAGCAATCCGCCGACCTCTATCGCGAGGCTGGCGCCGCGGTCACCCTCAACCGCTATCCCGGCCGTCCTCACACCATCCTGCAGGAAGAGGTGGACGCGGCCCGCCCCCTGATCGCCCACCTCGGCTCGAAAGTCTGAGACCGTAGGCCTCGACGCTGAGGCTGCACCCGCTTCAGCGTCGCTCTCCTCTTGCCCACGGCAGCCTTCCCGCCCTCTCCGGCGGTTGAACTCCCATCAAAACGCACCACTTGCCAGAACCGCTGCGCCGGACTAGGCTGTTGTCATGCGTCGATGTCGCTAACGCCGTCCCGGTGTCTGCTCCGACGTTGAGGTGCGTCTCTACCTGCGCACCCCCGATTTCCCCCTCCAGGCTCGACCGCTATACTGGTCTGCCCACCCCCCCGCAACAGACACTTGCAGTTGTCGCCTGAGGGGCGGGTTTCCCTAATCACAAAGGAGAAGAGATGGCACGTATTGCCTCGAACGTCACTGAGTTAATCGGCCGCACCCCGCTCGTGCGCCTCAACCGCCTGTCCGCCGGCCTCCCCGGCACCGTCGTCGTCAAGCTCGAGAGCCGCAACCCGGCAGCCAGCGTCAAAGACCGCCTCGGCTTCGCCATGGTGGATGACGCCGAGCGCCAGGGCCGTATCAAGCCCGGCGAAACCGTGCTCATCGAGCCCACCAGCGGCAACACCGGTATCGCGTTGGCCTTCGTCGCCGCCGTCAAGGGCTACAAGCTCATCCTCACCATGCCAGAGACCATGAGCGTTGAGCGCCGCGTGCTGGTCAAGGCCTTCGGCGCAGAGATCGTCCTCACCCCCGGACCCAACGGCATGAAGGGCGCCATCGCCAAAGCCAACGAAATCCTCGCCCAGACCCCCAACGGCGTCATCCTCCAGCAGTTCGACAACCCCGCCAACCCGGCCATCCACTACTACACTACCGGCCCCGAGATCTGGGAAGACACCGACGGCCAGGTGGACATCCTCATCAGCGGCGTTGGCACCGGCGGAACCATCACCGGCGTCGCCAAGTACATCAAGGAGCGCAAGCCCGAGTTCAAGGCCGTCGCCGTCGAGCCGACCGACAGCCCCGTGCTCTCCGGCGGCAAGCCCGGCCCCCACAAGATTCAGGGCATCGGCGCCGGCTTCGTCCCCAGCGTCCTTGACACTAAGCTCGTCGACGAAGTCATCCAGATCTCCAACGACGAGGCCGTCGACATCGCGCGCAAGCTGCCCAAGGATGAAGGTCTCTTCGTCGGCATCAGCTCCGGCGCAGCCGTTGCCGCAGCACTCAAGGTGGCCGCACGGCCTGAGAGCGCCGGCAAGCTCATCGTCGCCGTACTACCCGACTTCGGCGAGCGCTACCTGTCCAGCGTGCTCTTCGACGCCCTGCGCCAGGAAGCCCTGGCCCTGCCCACCGAACCCGTAACCCTGTAGAGTGGTGAGCGGCCATCAGTGATCAGCGGTCAGCACGCACTGGCCCTGATCACTGAACTACCCACCGCTCACCGTCCACTGACAACTGCCCGCTGTTCACCGTCATGTTCGACCGCATTCGTGAAGACATCCAATCCGTACTGGAACGCGACCCCGCCGCCCGCTCCCGGCTGGAGGTGCTGCTCTGCTATCCCGGCCTCTGGGCCGTCTGGTTCCATCGCGTGAGCCATAAGCTCTGGCGCGCGCATTTGTATTTACCCGCGCGCATGCTCTCGCAGTTCGCCCGCTTCCTCACCAGCGTCGACATCCACCCCGGCGCGCTTCTCGGCCGCCGCCTCTTCATCGACCACGCCACCGGCGTCGTCATCGGAGAGACCGCCATCGTCGGCAGCGACGTCACCATCTACCAGGGCGTCACCCTCGGCGGCACCGGCAAGGGCCACGGCAAGCGCCACCCCACCATCTGCGACCGCGTCTTCATCGGCAACAACGCCAACGTCCTCGGCAACATCACCGTCGGCGAGAACTCCCGCGTCGGCGCAGGTTCCGTCGTGCTCAACGATGTGCCGCCCAACTCCACCGTCGTCGGCGTCCCCGCGCACATCGTCTACCGCGCAGGCCAGCGCATCCTCATCACCGACCCGCACGATATCAAAGACCCGCTCTCCGACGCACTCATCGCACTCGCCGACCGCGTCGAGTCGCTCGAAATACAGATGGGCGCGCAGCGCACAGCAGTCATGTCGCTCGCCACCGAAGAGGCCGAACGCTCCGCCTACCGCGAAGAGCTCGACCGTCTGCGCGAGTACGTCTCCATGGGCGAAGGCATCTAGCTCACCGAGTAACCGCTACTCCGTGCGCAGAGCAGTGAGCGGTTCAATGCTGGCCGCGCGCCGTGCCGGCACCACACTCGCTGCCAGCGCAACAGCCGCCACTCCGAACACCGCCAGCAAAAAGCTCGTCGCATCCAGCGGTTTCACGCCGTACAGCGATGAGCTCAATGCGCGCCCCAGCAGCACGGCAACAGGCAGGCCCAGGCCAACTCCCACCGCTGTCAGCGCCAGAGAGTCACGGAGAATCATCCAAACCACCTGGCTACGCCCCGCGCCCATGGCCATGCGTATTCCAATCTCCGCCGTACGCCTGTTCACGCGATAGGCCAGCGTGCCGTAGAGCCCCGTCGCAACCAGCACCACCGCCAGCAATCCAAAGGAGCCCGCAAGACGCGCGAAGAGCGTCTGATTCGAGATCGTCGTGTCGTACTGCGCACGCTGCGTCATCGGCCGAATCAGCGGCAGGTTCGGATCCAACTGCTGCACAGCCTTGCGCGCCGACGGAAGAATAGCGAGCGGTTGTCCCTGCACTCGCATCTCCACATCCATCCTGCCGATAATCGGGATCTGCGCATACATATACCAGGCCATCGGGATTGGCTCTTCATCAATGCTCCGATACTTGTGATTCTTCACCACGCCGACAACGGTCATTTGATACATCCCGTCTTCGGTGCCGATCGTGTGCCCCAGCGGATTCTGGTTGGGCAGGAAGCGCCTCGCAAACTCCTCGTTGATGATGCCCACATGCGGCGACGTTGCGTTGTCCGAATCGGTAAAGTCGCGGCCTGCAAGCACCGGAACTCCGAGCGCAGTAAAGAAGCCCGGGCCCACGACATTGCTGCGAACCGTTCTCGAACCGCCGTTCGCTACCTCCGGCAGCCTGCCGTCCACCATCATGTCGCTGTTATCGGACGACCACGACCCCAGGCGCTCCTCCATCACGGTCACGGATTCAACGCCCGGCAGCGTGCGCAGTTTACCGATCAGCTCACGGTAAAACTCTCTGCCCTGCGAAAGCGACTCGACATGCGGACTCACCCCGAACACAACCAGACCATCCACCTTCATCCCCAGCGGAGTGTTTTCCAGGTTGCGCAGCGTACGAAGCAGCAGCCCCGCACCCACCAGCAGAACCACGCAAAACGTCATCTGCAGTGCGACGATAATGCGCCCCATGCGCGACTTCCCCGTATCAGTGGCAGAAGCCGCAGCAGATGTCTTAAGAGCCAACGACGGAGCTGCCGCGAGCGCCATGCGCAGCGGAGCCAGTCCAAACAAAATCGTAGTCAATGCCAGCACCGCCACGGTAAATCTCAGAACCGTTCCATCCGGCGTGAGGCTGGATTCGATCTGTGCCCAACTCCCCAAAGCCTTCGTTGCAACAACAGCAAAGACCCACGCCACAGCTCCTCCGGCCACAACAAGCAGAAGGCTCTCCGTCAGCAGTTGCCGCAGCAGGTCGCCGCGGCCAGCACCCAGCGCCAGCTTCATGCTGAACTCGCGTTCCCGGCTTGCATTGCGGGCCATCAGCAGCATCACCACATTGGTCAGCGCGATCAACAGCACCAGCACGACCATTCCCATCAGCAGCCGCAGCGGCCTGCCGTACTGCGCAGCATATCCCGGAAATCCCTTGGCATCGACGAAGCTCAACGTCGGCTTCTGCTCGTTTGGCGCCGGTGAACCAAGACCAACGTACGCCGCCGCCTGAAACACTGGCTGCAACTGAGCAGCCGCCTGCGCTTTCGTAACACCCGGACTCAAGCGCCCCACCAGCCGCATGCACCACCACGTTGGATTAGCCGTATACCCCTTGCCGTCTTCCAGCGGGTTTCCCCATGCATTCAGCTCCGGACGATTCTGCAGCGGAATCCAGAAATCCGTCGATTTCCCAGCCTCCAACCCCTCGAAGCCCGCAGCGGCGATTCCCGTAATCGTGAAGCCAATGCCATTTACATAGAGCGTCGAACTCAGCACCTCCGGATTTCGCGCGAAGCGCCTCGTCCAATACTCGTTGCTGATCACGGCGACAGATGTGTGGTCCACCTCGTCTTGTTCCGTAAACCCTCGGCCGCGTTGCAGCCGCACACCCAGGGCAGAGAAGAACGCGCCGCTCACCATGTCGCCCTCCGCCTCTTGCGGCTCTGCACCGTAGCGGACCGCCACCTTGTTCCCCGATAGCGGAACGTACGCAATCACCGCGGACATCCCGCCCGTCTGTTTGTGCAGCGCCTCATAAACCGGGTAAGAAAATGTCTGCGTGGTATCGATCGTGCCCGTTCCGTGTGGAGGATTCGTGGTGCGCAGATAAACCACGCGAGCCGGATCATCCACTGGAAGCAACTGCAGCAACACGGCATTCATCACACTGAACACTGCCGTGTTCGCCCCCATGCCCAGCGCGAGCATCAGGATCGCCGTTACCGTGAACCCAGGGCTTTGCAGCAGCGAACGGAATCCATGCTTCAGATCGCGCCGAAATCTGTCCATCTCTATCCAGCGGCCGTGCATGTAGAACCGTTCTTGCGCAGCCCGCTTGCTGCCGAACTTCTGCTTCGCTTTCCACCGCGCATCTTCCCTGCTCAGGCCCTCGCGCTCCAGCTCCTCGGCTTCCAACTCAATGTGAGCCTGTATCTCCTCGGCGAAATCTTCCGCACTGCGCTTGCACCTGAACATGCTCATGCCTCCTCGGGCTCCGGATGGCTCGCATCCAGAATCAGACCCACTGCTCGCGTCAGCCGCCGCCATTCGCCCGTCTTCTCTACCAGCTGCTCGCGCCCCTTCTCTGTAAGCGAATAGAACCGCGCCTTGCGATTGTTCTCGCTCACGCCCCACTTCGCGCGAATCCACTTCCTGTCTTCCAGCCGTTGCAGGGCCACGTACAGCGACCCATGTTCAACCAGAAACACATCTTCCGATTGCCGCTGAATGGATCGCGCGATGCCCTGCCCATGGCACGAACCGAAGACAAGACTTTTAAGAATCAGCAGGTCCAGGGTTCCCTGCAAAAGGGCGATACGCTCGTCGTTGCTATCTCGGGTTGACATTCTACCCGAGTATCCCCGCTCTCGGGTAGAATGTCAACCCGAACTTTCGATATCTCCTGCCTGAGCGCCAAATCATCAATGCGTTCAATCACAACCGCCATTCCCTATACTCATGCGCATGAAATTCGCACGACCTTTTCTGTTCTCTATCTGCCTGCTCGCCCTCTGCGTAACGCACGCCCGCGCCCAGCACACCATAGAAACCCACCCATAACGGCCGTTGCACAAATCCATGGGTGCCCCTGGTGCCTCGCCTTTGGGCACCAGGGAGAGCAAGCCCTCCACCGCACCCGAAAGCCACCTCACCCAGCCAGCTTATTTACCCTATTCCCAGCGGGGTGAATCGATTGCCGAATCTGCGCTGGTGGTTCCTGACCGTTCTTCTTCTCACCTCACCCGCCTTCGCAGCCCCGCGCGTTCAACCCGTCCCTGTTCCTGACGAGCTCCGCTCCCGCGCCTTCACCCTCACCGTCAACGGCCAGCCCGTCGACGTGGCCCACGCCGCTGCCAGCCTCGACTTCGCCAACTTCGACATCACCGGCCCCGTCGATATCGCCATCACCGCCGCCGACCCCGCCTTCTGGGATCGCGGCGTCGACATCCAACCCTGGCGCCTCGGCCTCCGCGCCACCCGTTCCGGCGCCACCATCCGCTTCCGCCTCACCGCGCCCGCCAAGCTCGCCATCTCCCGCCCGCGCGACTTCCTCAACCACGCCGCCATGCTCTTCCTCTTCGCCGGTACACCGCCTCCGCCGCCTCCGCCCGGCGCACAGGTCTTCGCCCCCGGCATCCATCGCCAGAGCCTCAACCCCAAATCCGGTGACACCCTCTACCTCGCCCCCGGCAGCGTCTTCTTCGGCAGCCTCAATCTCTGGAAGATCGAGAACGTCCACGTCCTCGGCCGCGGACTCATCGTCTACGACGGCCCGCAGGACCCCTCGACCGACGAAGGCTGGATGCAAAAGCCCGACTGGCACTGCATAGGTTCCATGAACGCCCGCAACATCGAGGTCCAGGGCGTCACCTGCGTCGTCCGCTCCCGCACCTGGTCCGTGCAGCTCAAAGACTCCGACCACATCACATTCGACGACCTCCGCGTTGTCGGCGGCAACCCCGGCAACGCCAATCAGGATGGCATCGACTGGATCGGCTCCTCCGACGGCCTCGTGCGCAACTCCTTCTTCCGCGCCTCCGACGACGACATCGCCCTCATGGGCAACTGGGACGGCTACACCGACGCCGACATGCTCCGTCCCGGCCGCGATGTCCGCAACATCACCGTCGAAAACACCGAGCTCTCCACGTCCATCTCCAACATCGTCCGCTCCGGCTGGCCGCGCAAAATTTTCAACTCCTCCGGCTTCACCCTGCGCAACTCAGACATCCTCCACGCCGGTATCGGAGCCTGCATGCAACCCTTCGCACTGCTCGGCACCTGGGCCAACAACGGCGCGCGCGGCGAGCACTCCGACTACACTTTCGAGAACCTCTTCCTCGACGACTGGTACTCGCTCGTGCAGGTCGAACAGCAGCAGCCCGCCATCCGCGACCTAACCTTCCGCAACATCTGGGCACTGGATCAGCCGCCGCTCATCCCGTCGTCCATCGCGGGCTCGGTCTCCGGCGTCACCTTCGACAACATCAAGCTCGGCCAGCAGCGCCTCGACTCCGCCGCCGCCCTGCCTCTCACTGTCACTGAAGGCGCTGCCGCACCCACATTCCCCAA
>DATMUN010000401.1:0-3502 GCA_035563895.1 Occallatibacter sp.
CCAGAGGCATCAGAGAAGTAGGCGACGGTTTTGCCGTCGGGCGACCATGCCGGGCTGCGCTCGGCGGCGCCGGGCGTATTGGTCAGGTTGCGCGTATCACCTTTCTCTGCAGGCACGGTGAAGATTTCGCCGTGTGCCTCAAAAGCTGCGCGGGCACCGGTAGGCGAGAGGGCTGCGTTGCGAATCTCATCGCCGCGTACGGCGGCCAGATGCGGTGCGAGGTTTTCGAGCTCGCCGTGGATGGTGATGGTGACGGGCGTGTCTTTGCCGCTGGCGGTGTCGAGCAAATGAATCGCGCCGAACTGCTCGTAGACGATGCCGCCCGGACCGGCCTGCAGGGTCTTCAGGTCGTAGCCTTTGTTGGCGACCACCTGCGTCACGGCCTTCGAGGCTGCGTCGTAGCGGAAGAGCGTGACGGCGCCGTTGCGGTCAGAGAGGAAGTAGACGTACTTGCCGACCCAGACGGGGTTCGAATCGTTGGAGTTGTCACGCGGAATCTTGACCAGGTCGAGCGACTTGAGATCGACGATCCAGATGGGCGAGGTTTGGCCGCCGACGTAGCGCTTCCACGCGGGCTGCCACTTGCTGAAAGGCTCGTAGGCTATGGACTTGCCATCGGGCGAGATCTCGCCACGGCTTGCTGCGGGCAGGGGAAGCAGCTCGGGAACGCCGGAACCGTCTGCATGCACCAGGAAGAGCCTGCGGAAGTGGCGATAGCTGAGGGCCATGCTGGCGATGAGCACATTTTTGCCGTCGGGCGTCCAGCCGGCGACGCCGCTGCCCGCGGGGTGCCATGTGATGCGGCGTGCGACTCCGCCAGAGGACGGCACTATGTACACGTCGGTGTTGCCGCCGAGATTGGCCGAGTAGGCGACCTGGCTGCCATCTGGCGAGAAGTAGGGCCCGGCGACCACGTGGCCGTTCGAGGTGAGCCGCTGGGCTTCACCACCGGCGCGGTTCACGGTCCACACATCATCGGCGTAGAGGAAGGCGATCTTCTCCTGCGCGAGCGAGGGATTGCGCAAAAGCAGCGGGGCCTGTGCGTGGGCCGCACCGGCAAGTGAAACCAGCAGGGCCAGCGCAACCATGCAGTGCGCGAGCCGCGAAACAGCGTGCTTCATTGTGCCTCCATTGACCTGCAACGAGAACGGATTGGATACGAAATGCGAATGAGGGATTGTCCGCGACAACGCACACGGACGCGTGCCTGCACAAGACAGGGTCCGTTGCCCGCGTAAAGACTCGTACGAGGATTTGCAGGCTGCGGTTCCCGAGAGACAGAAAACTCTGGGCACCATGCTAGCAGCGAGGCGGCAACAAGCGGGTTGGAATTTGCAGACTGGACTATGGTGCAGGTCCGGCGATGCCGCTCCGGTCATTTATCGTTTGGTAAGCGGAGCGCGGTGCGCCCCCTTCTTGGTATGGACGTTCTCGAACAGCTATTTCAGCAGCGCTTTCACCAGGCCCCGGAGCGCATTGCGCCGTTGCAGGGTCAGCTCGGCGGCTCTGGCCGCGCCATTGTTCGCCTTTCAGGCGGCGGCTATGCGGCTATTGGCGTGGTGCACAACGTGCGCGAAGAGAACGTCGCCTTCCTCGAGTTCTCGCGCCACTTTCGACGGCATGGCTTGCCGGTGCCCGAGATCTACGCCGAGGACCTGACGCACGGCGCCTACCTTGAGGAAGACCTGGGCGACACGACGCTGTTTGAGTTTCTGGGCGCGCATCGCACGGGCGATACGCTGGCGGCGGAGGTGATCGAAGCCTATCGCAAGACCGCAGCTGCGCTGCCGCGCTTCCAGGTGGAGGCAGGGCGCGACCTGAACTACAAGGTCTGCTATCCGCGCGCGAGCTTCGACCGGCAGTCGATTACGTGGGACCTGAACTACTTCAAGTACTACTTTCTACGGCTGGCTGGAGTTCCGTTTAACGAGCAGGCGCTGGAAGACGACTTTACGCGGCTGACAAAGTTTCTGCTGACGGCGCCGCGCGACTACTTTCTCTATCGCGATTTTCAGTCGCGCAATGTGATGCTGCGCGATGGCGAGCCGTGGTTTCTGGACTATCAGGGCGGGCGCAAAGGCGCGCTGCACTACGACATCGCTTCCCTGCTCTTCGACGGCAAGGCTGACCTGCCGCCGAACGTGCGCCAGCTGCTGCTGAACCACTATCTCGATGCACTGAGCGAGTACATCGCGGTGGATCGCGCGGTATTCCTCGAGCACTACTACGCATTTGTCTACGTGCGCATTCTGCAGGCGCTGGGCGCGTACGGCTTTCGGGGATTCTACGAACGCAAAGCGCATTTTTTGCAGAGCGTTCCGTTTGCGCTGAAGAATCTGCGCTGGCTTGCGGAGAACGTGACGCTGCCGATTGCGCTGCCTGCGCTGCTGGAAGCACTGCTGGCAATGCAGACGGCGGAGCCGCTCAGGAATCTTGCTGTACCGGAGGAGAAGAAGCTGACCGTGCGCGTGTCGAGCTTCTCGTTCAAGCGCGCGCTGCCTGCGGACCCCTCGGGCAACGGCGGTGGGTACGTCTTCGACATGCGGTCGCTGCCGAACCCGGGGCGCGAGGAGCGCTTCAAGCGGTTGACAGGGCGCGATGCCGAGGTGATCGAGTATCTGCAGCAGCAGGAGAGCGTACACGAGTACCTGGAGCACGTGTTTGCGCTGGTGGATGCGAGTGTGGCTGTCTATCAACGGCGCGGCTTTACGCATCTGATGGTTTCATTTGGCTGCACGGGCGGTCAGCATCGGTCAGTCTTCTTTGCCGAGCAGCTTGCGGCTCATCTGCGAGCGGCAGGCGTAAACGTAGTCCTCGAACACAAAGAGCAGGAGAACTGGCCGCGATGAAGGCCATGGTGCTGGCGGCGGGTCTGGGGACGCGTTTGCGTCCGCTGACCGACGACCGCCCGAAGGCGCTGGTGGAAGTGGGCGGCCGCACCATGCTGGAGCTGACGCTGCGGCGGTTGGCCAGCTTCGGCATTTGCGAGGTGATTGTGAACGCGCATCACTTCGCCGACATGCTGGTCAACTATCTGAAAGCGAACGGCAACTTCGGGCTGAACATCGAGATATCGCGCGAGGACGTGCTGCTGGATACCGGCGGCGGCATCAAGAAAGCAGCGGAGTTCTTTCTGCGCGATGGTGAGACCGATGCGCCGTTCCTGGTACACAACGTGGATGTGCTGAGCGACATCGACCTGAACGCGATGCGTGAATTCCACGAGAAGAATGCAGCGCTGGCGACGATGGCCGTGCAGGAGAGGCGTACCTCGCGCTATCTGCTCTTTAATGAGCAAGGGCTGCTGTGCGGGCGGCGTACGGGACTCGACGGCGAGCCGGAGATGGTGCGTGCAGCAGCAGAGACGCGGGCTCTTGCCTTCTGCGGCATCCACATTTTGTCGACGCGTATATTTCCGCTGCTGACGGAGACGGGTGTGTTCTCGATTATTCCGGCGTATCTGCGGCTGGCTGGGCAGGGCGAGCGGATCGCGGCGTTTGGT
>DATMUN010000402.1:0-7460 GCA_035563895.1 Occallatibacter sp.
GGGTCCTGTCCCTGGAGCTCGCGTCACAAATTGCTCTGTCATCTTGAGCGGAGTTTGGCCGTTTTCAGGACAAACGGAGTCGAAAGACCCGCGGTTGCTTTTATGAACTTATGCCGCAAATTTCGGAGACACCACACCAGCGCACGCCGCTTCTAAATCTGTGCACTGTCTTCACCTCTCCACCACCGCCGCCTTCGGCGCAAACTTCACCGGCTTCTGATACCGGAAGTTCGCCGTGAAGTCCAGCGCCTTGCGCGCCTCCCACTGCTGCCGCGTCATGCGGAACGATGAGACGAACGTGCCCTCCACCGTCTGCCCCGGCGCCAGGTCCAGGTCCGTCGTCTTCAACGCCGGAGCTTTCCACTGCGCCAGATCCTGGTAGGCCACAAACACCCGCTCATACTGCGAGGCAGTCGTAGCCGTGCTCGAGTCGATGCTGCCATCCTGCCCCGTCACGTTGGTCAGAATCTCGTGCAGAAACAGCGGTTGCTGGCTCTGGTTGCGCAGCCGCACGTGCGTAAACACCAGCACCTGGTCAAAGCTCGTCTGCGAGCGATCGTCACCGTTGGCATCGAAGGCCGGGGTCACCGTGTGCATCGGATGCGCCCACACCTCCACCACCTCGCCCGTCGCCACCGGCGGCTTCTCGCCCAGAAAGACATACAGCGCAATCGCCAGCGTCACCAGCACCGTCGCTGTCAGCGCCGCCACCGTCAGGTGGCTCGAGCCGCGCGTCAGTTCTTCGCCCCGCGCCGCGTCATCCTGTGCTTTCAACCCATCCTGCTGCAGCAAGCTCATAGCTCACCCATCTTAGCCCTGTTCTTGTGTTCTCAACTATGGCATTGGATGCATGTGCTGCGCCGTTCGTACCCACACTGCACTCACTCCAGTGCAAATCCAGCTACACTCGCGCCCGCAGCCCCTTCAGAAACGCCTCCGGCTCGCGTGTGTTCAACACATCCTGCGGCCCCAGCCACGCCCGCCGGAGTTGCCGCACGCCATAGGTCATCTTCCGCAGCTGATCCGTCGCATGCGCATCCGTGCTGATCACGATCGTGCAGCCCAACTCCTTTGCCAGCCGCAGATCGCGCTCGTTCAGGTCCAGCCGTTCCGGCGCAGCGTTGTGCTCCACCGCCACGCCCAGCTCCGCCGCGCGTTTCAGCACCGTACCCATGTCGATCGCAAAGGGCTCGCGCCGCAACAGCAGCCGCCCCGTCGGATGCCCGAGAATCCGCGTATTCGGGTTCTCCAGCGCCCGCAGCACGCGCGCCGTCATCTCTTCGCGCCCCTGTTCCAGCCGCGTGTGCACGCTCGCAATCACCACATCCATCTGCGCCAGCACGTCGTCGTCCAGGTCGAGCTCACCGTCTGCCAGAATGTCCACCTCGATCCCGGAAAACACGCGAATGCGTCCTTCCATCTCCGCATCCACCTCGCGAATCCGACGGATATGCTCAAGCGCCCGTTTCTCGTCCAGCCCGTTCGTCATCGCCAGGTTCTTCGAGTGGTCCGTAATCGCGATGTACTCGAGGCCCCGCGCCAGCGCCGCATCCGCCATCTCTCGGATTGAGTTCTTCCCGTCCGTTGCCGTCGTGTGCATGTGCACATCGCCGCGAATGTCTTCAAGCGCCACCAGCTTCGGCAACTCGCCCTCGGCCGCGCATTCAATCTCGCCCAGGTTCTCGCGCATCTCCGGCGGCATCCACTTCATCTTCAGCGCTGCATAGATCTCTTCCTCTGTCGCAGCCGCTACGGGAGTGCCATCATCCAGCCGCGCCAGCGCCCACTCGTTCAGCGTGTACCCCATCTTCAGCGCGCGCTGCCGCAAGCTCACGTTGTGCGCCTTCGATCCGGTGAAGTATTGCAGCGCCGCGCCATACGACGCCTCCGGCAACAGCCTCACATCCACCTGCAAGCTGTTCGACAGGTAGAAGCTCACCTTGTTCTCGCCCTTTGCGATCATGTCGCGCAGCCCCGAATACGCAGCCACATACTCCACCGCCGCATCCGTCGCGCCAGGCTCACACGCCGGTCCCGTCACCAGCAGGTCCAGGTCGCCGCACGTCTCGCGCCCTCGCCGCAGTGAGCCCGCCGGTGTCACCCGCTCAATGCCTTTGAACTCCAGCAAGTAAGCTGAAAGCCGCTCCGCAGCGTCCTCCGCCTGATCGATCCGGAACCGCCCCGAGCTTCTGCGGTAGTCCTCGATGCCTTTCTTCAGCTTTTCAACCTGCTTCGTGCCCATGCGCGGCAGATCGCTCAGCTTGCCGCTGTCCAGCGCCTCCGCCAGCTGATCAATCGACGAGATCTGTGCCGCCGACCAGAACAGCGCCACCGTCTTCGGGCCCATCCCCGGCAGCTTCAGCAGCTCCAGAATGCCCGTGCCATACTTCGCCGCCAGCTCATCGCGTGCGGGCAGCGAGCCCGTCGCCGCAATCGCCTGCAGGTTCGCCGCCATGCCCTTGCCAATGCCTGGAATCGCCAGCAGTTGCGCCGTGTCCTCAGCGGCAGCGGTCAGGTCCACCGTCGTCTGCGCCACAGCCTCAGCCGCGCGCCGGTAGCTGCGCACACGAAAGCCGTCCGCGCCGTCGATCTCCAGCAGATCGGCAGTCTCTTCCAGCAGCCGCGCCATCGTCGGGTTGTCCACTCCAGGTCTCAGCCTCCGCGATCAGTATCTCCGATGCGCCTGCAGCTGAACGAGATAGTTGTAATCAGGAAATTCGTCCCTGCCGTGTATCAGCACACGAACTCAGCCGCATCGAAATAAGGCCGCAAAATCAGCAGGCCGAGAGGCAGCAGAAAAACTCAGCTTGTAGGGGAGCCCGGTGTCAGGGCACGACTTCAGTCGTGCCGCAAGCGCCGCAAAATAACCGGGGGCTTTAGCCCCTGGGGGGCTGTGCGCATACGCACACCGCAGACTGATTCAACAGTTTCAGGCAATCATCTGAGAAGGGGAGCAATTTTTGTGACGAACAGCGTGCACGCAGGCACACCGCTCCCGTGTCCACGGCGAGCGGTGGCGAGCGCAGGAAGAAGTGGCGCACGGACGCGCACTTCTCTGGTTCCGGTCTGCCGCGCTATCGGCGTCGGCAGGTGCCTACGGGCAATCAGGCGGCGGGATTCGCAGCATCGCGCAGGCGCGTCACCGCGTCTGCCTGCGGGCCTTTCTGGCCCTGCACAATGTCGAACTCCACATCGTCGCCTTCTTTCAGCGTCTTATAACCATCCAGCTGGATAGCCGAGTAATGAACGAACACATCTGGACCGTCGTCACGGCCGATGAATCCGTAGCCCTTGGCGTTGTTAAACCACTTCACCTTGCCTTTGTACTGAGCCACAGGCTTGCCTTTCTTTCGCTTTGATTTGAAACACAGCGTGCGCGCTTGCCGGGGGACACACGCCGCGTATTGGTTATGACGAGGAAAGTCGGCGAAAGGTTGAACAATTTCGCAGCGATAACTCCTGAAAATGATGCGGGGCCGGTGAATCGATCACCGGCCCCGCATGAAACTCATTGATTTTGTTGTGTTCTAGTGCGCTTCAACCGCAACGCTATTTTTTCTTCCGCTGTCCCAGCTTGCGCGCATACAGCAGCACCGTCGTCAGCGTCTTCCCGTCCAGAATGGCTCCCTTGTCGATCATCTTCAGCACATCCGACAGCTTCACCAGCCGGATCTCGATCTGCTCATCTTCTTCCGGATGCGCATCGCCGGCCACTAGACCTTGGGCTAGGTACACCAGCATCGACTCACCTAGAAATCCCGGGCTCGCGTAATACTCCACCAGCGGGCTCCACTTCTTCGCGCGATATCCCGTCTCTTCTTCCAGCTCGCGCTTCGCGCCTTCCACAGCCTCTTCGCCCTCGTCCAGCTTGCCCGCGGGCAGCTCCCACAGATACTGGTTCGCCGCATGACGATACTGCCGCTCGATCACGATCCAAGGGTCGCGCTTGCTCTTCGAGTTATCCACCGCCAGGATCACCACGCTGCCGTTGTGCCGGATCACGTCGCGCTCCACCGTTTTTCCCGCCGGCTCAATCAGCGTGTCATGCCGCACCTTGAACAGCTTGCACTCAAACACCACCTTCGAGCTGAGAATCTCCGCAACCTTACGCCCCTTCGCCTTCGGAGCCTTCGTCTTCTTTGCCGTCTTGCTCTTCGCGGCGCCAGCCTTCAGCGTCTTCTGCGTCTTCGCCATCTCCACTCGTCTCCTTCGCTGCAGCAATCCTCCTCCAGCATAAGCCCAACCCCCGCAACACTCTCGAGCACTCACCCGCTCCCAGCTCGAACATGGCACATCCCATCCACAAATCACTGGTGCCCGGGTCCCAAGCACTTGGGGACCGGGGATACCAACGCTCAATCACACACCGCCCCGCGAGCGAGCAGCGAGCCGCACGCCGCACGCAGTGCTGCATCCGATTGCCCTCTCGTGGCATCCTTAATGCAGCCGCATCCCCGCACGCCTGCGCGCGGTCGAAACACTCATCATGGAAGGAACGCGTTGACCCTCGCAGACTGCCAGCCCGCAGCCGTAGCCCCTGGCCTCACCCGGCTCTTTAGCGACTTCTGTGCGAACAGCGCAGCACTGCGGCCCTTCTACGGCTTCGAGCCCTTCGATCCCGGCTGGCAACTGCGCCCCGCACTTCCCGCGCACTGGTCCGCGCTCGTCGATATCCTCGCCGCACAAAACCCCAGCGCGACAGCCTCCATCAGCGCACTTCGCTCCGGCGCCGGGGCCGTGCTCACCGGCCAGCAGGTCGGCCTCTTCGGCGGACCCCTCTTCGTCCCCTTCAAAGCCGCCACCGCCCTCGGCCGCGCCCGCCGCGCCACCCAGTCCGGCCGCCCCCACGTCACCATCTTCTGGCTCGCTACTGAAGACCACGACTTCGCCGAAATCAACCACGTCTCCTTCCCCGTGCGCCGAGAACTCCGCAAACTCGTCTATGGCAAGTCGCCAGCGGCTCCGGTTCCCGTAGGCAACGTCGTCATCGACGACACCATTAAGCCCCTCCTCGAGCAGGCATGGGAGCTCATCGGCTTCTCCGACGCCATGCAGGCACTCGAGGCCGCCTATCAGCCCGGCCGCACCTTCGCCCAGGCCTTCGCCGACTTCTACTCCAAAGTCTTCGCCGCCCAGGGCCTTCTCACGTTCGACGCCGCCAGCCGCGCCGTCCACGCTCTCGGAGCACCCGTCCTTCAGGCCGCCCTGGAGCGCGCCGACGAGCTGCATTTTGCTTTGGAGGAGCGCAACCGCGCCCTCGTCGCCGCCGGATATCACGCGCAAGTCGCCGTCACTCCCGGCTCCAGCCTGCTCTTCCTTCTCGATGCAAAAACCGGCGCGCGCATCGCCCTCAAGCGCCAGCCCGCCTCCGCAGCCGAGCCCGCGGGCCTCTGGCAAGCCGGCCGCGACCGCTACTCCACCTCCGACCTCGTCGGCATCCTCGCCGCCGAGCCCGAGCGCATCTCCCCTGCGGCCCTCCTGCGCCCCGTCTTCCAGGACCACCTTTTCGGCACCTCGCTCACCATCGGCGGCCCCGCGGAGATTGCCTACTTCGCTCAGTCCGCCCCGCTGTTCCAGAAGATCCTCGGCCGCCAGACCCACGCCGAGCCGCGCTTCTCCACCACGCTCATCGAGCCCGCCATCGCCGAGCTGCTCCATAAGCACGAGCTCACCCTCGAGCGAGTCTTCGCCGAAACCGAAGACTCGCTCACCCAGCTCCTCGCCGCGCGCTCCATGCCCATCGAAGGCAAGCGCAAGCTCGCCGCCGTTGGCAACGCCCTCGATGCCGAGCTCACCCCGCTGCTCGACTACATGAACTCCCTCGACGCCGGCCTCGGCCGCTCCGCCAACACCGCAGCCAGCAAGATGCGCTACCAGATGAACCGCCTGCGCCGCCTCGCCGCCAACTTCCAGATCCAGCGCGAAGAGTCGCTCCGCCGCCACGCCCAGGCCATCTCCACCGCCCTCTATCCTGGCGGCACCCTGCAAGAGCGCCTCCACGGCGCAGCATGGTACCTGGGCCGCCACAGCCTCGAACTAGCCGAGCGCCTAACCGCCCAAGCCGCCGACTCCTCCTGCTCCGCCCACACCGCCCTCTGGCTGTAAGAAACGGGGATCAGGTTTCAGGGACCAGGGATCAGGCAGCATCCGCCAGCCTGAGCTTTCCTCCAGCGCTGTCATGCCGAGAGAGCGCAGCGAGTCGAGGGACCCGTGGTTGCCTTTCGGGCAGCACCTCAGGCAACAAGCCCAGGGTGCCCCAGGTCCCCGTTGTTGGAACCTGGGAAAGCAAGCCCGCCCCTAACCTTTCCTCTTGCACGCGATGCAGAACCGCACAACCATCTCCCCTGATCCCTGATCCCTGATCCCTGATCCCTGATCCCTGATCCCTGATCCCTGATCCCTGCCTCTATAATTCCCGCCATGAAGCCGCTAGCTCTCTTCGCTCTTGCAGCCCTGGTTACCATCCCCGCCGTCGCCCAAAAGGAACCCTGCTCCACCCCCGGCACCGACAACGCCTACCTCGGCATCCAGACCATCCGCCTCTGGCCCGGCGACGCGCCTGAAGCTCGCGGCAAAGCCTGCGAAGATGTCCCCACGCTGACGATCTTCTCTCCGCAACCCGGCCATGAGAACGGCTCGGCTGTCATCGTCTTCCCCGGCGGCGGATACTCCATGCTCGCCGCCAACCTCGAGGGCCGCCAGGTGGCCGACTGGTTCGCCCAGCGCGGCTTTCGCGCCTTCATCCTCACCTACCGGCTCACCTCCAACGGCTATGTTCTGCCCGTCCCCCTGCTCGACGCCCGCCGTGCCGTCCAGACCGTCCGCGCCCGCGCCCGCGACTACCACATCGACCCCGACCGCATCGTCGTCATCGGCTTCTCCGCCGGCGGCCACCTCGCCGCGCTCTCCGGCACGCAGCCCGTCGCGGTCAAGCCAGACGCCGCCGACCCCATCGAGCGCGTCTCCTCCCGGCCAGACGCCCTCGTCCTCGTCTACCCCTGGATCGGCGCCGTCTCCAGCGACACCTCCCACCTCTCCTACTGCAAAGAGTTCCACCTGATGGACCGCTGCGAAGAACTCCGTGCGGCCTTTTCCCCTGACTTGTACGTCACTAAACAAACGCCGCCCACATTCTGGGTGCATACCTTCGACGACGAAACCGTTCCCCTCGAGCAGGGCCTCCGCTTTTATCAGGCACTGGTCAAAGCCGGCGTCCCCAGCGAGGCGCACGTCTTTCCCCACGGCTCGCACGGCTCCGGCTTCGGCAAAGGCGACGCCGTTCTCGACCAGTGGCCCGTGCTGCTGGAGAGCTGGCTCCGCGCCCTGGGTCTGTTCACCCGCGATGCAACGGCCGTCGCGCCCTGATCGCGCTTGACCCGGCACCACCGCAAGTCAGCGCAGCATCAAGGCACAATCTGAACTCTTTGGAGGCTTAGGAATGGTTCGTTCCCGTCTGGCTT
>DATMUN010000403.1:0-3133 GCA_035563895.1 Occallatibacter sp.
GGAAGGACCGCCGGTTTGCACAGCCTTGAACTTGTGACCGTCAGGCACGCCACCGCCGATGCCCTCGATGATCTGGCGGAGGGAGATGCCCATCGGGACTTCGACGAGGCCGGTATTGGTGATCTTGCCGGTAAGCGCGAAGACCTTGGTTCCCTTGCTCTTCTCGGTACCCATGTCGGCGAACCACTTGGCGCCTTTACGGATGATGGGAGCAATGTTGGCGTAGGTTTCGACGTTGTTGATGAGCGTGGGACGTCCCCAGAGGCCACTGACCGCGGGATACGGCGGACGGGGCTTAGGCATACCGCGTTTGCCTTCGATGGAGGCGATAAGCGCCGTCTCTTCGCCGCAGACAAAGGCTCCGGCGCCGAGACGAATTTCTACATCGAAGTTGAAGGGCGTATTGCAGATGTTGTTGCCAAGCAGGCCGCGGCGGCGGGCATCGCGCAGGCAGGCGGTGAGACGCGTAACGGCAAGCGGATACTCCGCGCGGACGTAGATGTAACCCTTGCTGGCGCCGACGGCGTAAGCTGCGAGGGCCATGCCTTCGAGCACGCGCTGCGGGTCGCTTTCAAGAACGCTGCGATCCATGAATGCGCCGGGATCGCCTTCGTCGCCGTTACAGATGACGTACTTCACGTCGCCGACGGCCTTGGCCACTGTGCCCCACTTGAGGCCGGTGGGATAGCCGCCGCCGCCACGACCGCGCAGGCCGCTTTCGGTGATCTGCTTAATGACGTCTTTCGGCTCCATCTCGGTCAACGCGGTGACGAGTGCCTTGTAGCCGTCGCGCGCGATGTAGTCGTCGATCTTTTCGGGATCGATGTGGCCGGAGTTCTCGAGGACGACGTGGACCTGCTCTTCAAAATGCTCGCGGAGGTCGCACTGCAGTTCCTTGATGGGCTCGCCGCCTAGATGGGAGACGATGACCTCAGCATTCTCAGACTGCACATGCTGATAGAGGACTTCCTCGGGATCTACGAGCACGAGAGGACCGGCAGCACAGAGGCCCATACACCCGGTGCGGCGAACGAGGACCTTCTTGTCGGATGTCTCTGCTGCCTTGGCGAGTGCGTCCTTGAGCTGATCAGAGTGCTGGCTGAGGCAACCGGTGCCCATGCAGACGTTAATCTCATGATCGAACTTGGAGTTCTCGAGGCGAACGGATTCGACTATCTGTTCAAGTTCTTCGATGTTCATTCGACCGCCCACCTTTCCAGCTGAGCGAGCATCTGCTCGCCGCTCATCTGCCCTTGCAGTTCACCATCCGTGAGGACGACGGGAGCGCGGCCACAGGCGCCGACACAACGCGCAGTCATCAGGCTGATCTTGCCGTCTCCTGTGGTGTGTCCGTGACCGATGCCGAGATGCTCTTCGGCAGATGCGACCAGCTTGTCAGTGCCTTTGATGTAGCAGGCAGTGCCGGTGCAGATGGTCATGGTGTGCTTGCCGGGCGGCTTGAGGCTGAAGTAATGGTAAAACGTGACTACTCCATACGCCTGGCTGAGGGGCACGCGCAGCGATTTTGCTACGAAGCGGATAGCTTCGTCGTCGAGGTAGCCAAACGACGACTGCACGGTGTGGAGAGTCTCAATTAACGCGTGACGGGCAAAGCCATTCTTGCGCATTGTGCCGTTCACGATCTTCCAACGTTTATCGTCGCTAGGAAGCGGCGGTGGTGCGAATGCTGGCACAGTTCCTCCCGACTAGAGACCGCAAATGCGATTTGGTGTGTGCTTCGCGGTTCTACAGTAGTCTAGCCATGTTCTACAGTGTGGGATCATGTCACTCCGTGACATTCATCACGATCCGATGAGACGATCTCATTTTGTGGAACGAATTGCGAGAGAGCAACTGCATAGGAATCAACCGGGTAAATGCATTCTCGGACGCGCCCCTCAGCGGGTAGTATGGTGCGTTGTCTATTCAGCATGCGGAAATTGTGTTCCCCCTCACAAAACAGGCTGTGCGTGAGTAGTTTCTGGCTGGAGGTCAGTGATGAAGGGTGTATTTGTGATTGGCGCGGGACCTGCCGGGATGTTTGCTGCGCGCAGAGTGGCTCAGGCTGGCTACGATGTGTGTGTTTTTAATCGTGATATTCGGCCGGGCGGCCTTGCCCAATATGGGATTTATCCGCTGAAGATGAAGATGAAGTCGGGGCTGCGCAAGCAGTTTGAACAAACACTTGCGTTGCCGAATGTGCACTACTTTGGTCATGTGCAGATTGGCGTTTCGTATGATGTGTCGCTTGCGGAACTGGAGCAGTTGCGGCCGGCGGCGATGATCTTTGCGAGTGGCGCGCAAGGCGCGAAAAAGCTGGGATTGCCGGGCGAGAACGCCTATGGCGTGTATGCGGCGAAAGACTTTGTTTACCACTACAACCAGCTCGAGTCGTACACAACGAGGGACTTTTCGACATATCGGAATATTGCTGTGGTGGGCGTGGGGAATGTGGCGATTGATGTGGCTCGATGGCTGTTGCAGGACAAGCCTGCACGGCATACGCAGAGCGTGACGGTGATTGCCAGGCGCGGACCTCTGGATGTGAAATTTGACACGAAAGAGATCGAGAACGTCGAACCGCATATGGATCGCGCGGAGTTGGTGGCCGAACTGGAGCGTGTGCGTGTGCGGTGTGCGAAGGCTGGACAGGATGCTTCGCCAGAGACGGTGATCGCGACGCGTTTCCCGCATCTGAATGCGGCGGGATTTGAGACGAGACTGCCTCGGCTTCGCTTCAGATTTCTGGCTTCTCCGAAGGCGTTTATGGCGGATTCGGAGGGGCGCGTTCGTCAGCTGGTCATCTCAGAGAATGAGCTTGTACCAAATGTTGACGGCGGGGTGTCTGCCAGGGCGACCGGGGTGACGGCTGCGCTGAACGTGGACACGGTACTGTTCGCGATCGGAGATCGGCATGATCCTGAGATCGGTTTGCCGATGGGGCCAGAGGGGTACGCGATCAAGCCGGGAGAGAAGCCGGGTACGCTCTCCTATGAGGTATGGGATCCGGCGAACGGGCAAGTGCATCCAGGGAGATTTGTGGTGGGCTGGGCACGGCGAGCGAGCACAGGACTTGCTGGGCTGGCGCGGCACGACGGCGAGGCGGGTGCGGATCGTGCGCTCAAGTACTTGG
>DATMUN010000404.1:0-2060 GCA_035563895.1 Occallatibacter sp.
CGCATGCTCTCCGGCGCCAAAGTGACCGACACCAGCCTGCAGCACGCCGCGCAGATGATCGCCGCAAGCCGCTGACTCTCAGCGTTTTGCCTCGCACGAGGGAATCGAGGCAAAAGAACCCGTCCAAAGGTATACTGGACAGGTGACCACTTCTGCTCTTGAAACAACAGCGAACGGGAACCATCCCGGCTCTTCCCCCAGCCAGAAGAAGGTACTCCTGCTCAAACCGCGGGGCTTCTGTGCCGGTGTGGTGCGCGCGATCGACATCGTCAAGATCGCTCTTGAAACCTTTGGCGCGCCCATCTATGTGCGCCGCGAGATCGTACACAACCGCTATGTCGTCAATGAGTTGGCGGAAAAGGGCGCGATCTTTGTGCACGAGATCGACGACGTGCCCGACGGCCAGCGCGTCATCTACTCCGCGCATGGCGTCTCCCCGGCCGTCCGCGACCGCTCGAAGAATCGCAACCTGAAGGTGATCGACGCGACCTGTCCGCTGGTGACCAAGGTCCACATCGAGGCCGTCAAGTTCGCCAAGCAGGGCTACTCGCTGGTGCTCATCGGCCACCGCGACCACGACGAGATCGAAGGCACGCTGGGCGAAGCGCCGGACGTGACGCAGGTCGTGTCCAGCCCGGCTGAGGTGGAGACGCTCGTGGTTCCTGACCCGAACCGTGTTGCCTACTTGACGCAGACCACGCTGAGCCTGTCTGAGGCGCACGACATCATCGCCGCGCTGAAGATTAAGTTCCCGAACATCGTCGGCCCCCACTCGCAGGACATCTGCTACGCGACCGAGAATCGCCAGGTAGCCGTGCGCAACGTAGCGCACAGCGCCGACCTGGTTCTGGTCGTCGGGTCCACCAACAGTTCCAACTCCAACCGCCTCGTCGAGGTCTCGCGCAACCTGGGCACCAACGGTTATCTCATTGATAACTCGCAGGCCATCGACCCCACATGGCTGCAAGGCGTTTCCACCGTTGCCGTTACGGCTGGCGCCTCGGCTCCGGAGGTGCTGGTGGAGGATGTGGTGAATTATTTGCGTCAGAACGGATTCTCGAGCGTCGAAGAAGTTGAGGTGATGCCTGAGAATGTCCGTTTCGGTCTTCCCCCGGAGATTATTCAGGCCATCGGCTCGGCGGGCGGAGAGCAATCGGTTCCTGTTCGCTAATTCAGCGCCCGGGGCCGAGCTCCGGGTCGGAATCCGTTTCATCGGGCTCTGTAATCAGGGCAGGATTTGTTCTTGCCTTTTCGAATCATTGGAATAGAGTGGCGGAATAGCAATTGCAGCGTGGTCGGCGCTGCCTGAGCGGTATTCCCCAGAAGGCACTGAGGCTTTTTGAAGCGCATGAGTCTATCGCAGGAATCGCATCATTCAGCTCATTTCGCGGCCCCACGATTCGGCCGCATCGATGCCGACCTCGCGGACGTGGAATCCGCAATCCATAAGTCAAGCGATCACGTCTTCTCCCTGCAACACCCTGACGGCTACTGGTGCGGAGAGCTGGAGGCGGACTCCATGCTCGAGGCCGACTACATCTTTCTCCACACGCTGCTTGAAAGCGGTGACCCGGGCCGCCTGCACCGCGCCTTTGTGGAGATGATGCGCTACCAGAACGAGGACGGAAGCTGGAGCATTTACCCCGGCGGCCCCGGCAACATCTCGCTCACCGTCAAGTGCTACTCCTCGGCCAAGATCATGGGCCTCACTGCCGATGAGCCGCGCATGGTCAAGGCACGCGCGTGGATCCTGGCGCACGGCGGCGTGGTGGAGTGCAACACCTTCACCAAGATGTATCTCTGCGCGCTGGGTGAGTACGACTACGACGCCGTCCCCGCCGTTCCGCCTGAGATCGTTCTTTTCCCCAACTGGTTCTACTTCAACATCTACGAGATCTCGTCCTGGTCGCGTGGCATCCTGGTGCCGCTTGCGATTCTCTACGCGAAGAAGCCCTTCAAGAAGCTCGCGCCAGAACAGGGCATCGACGAGCTCTTCGTTGGCGGCCGCGCCAACGCGGTTCTGCGTCTGCGGCTCGACACGAAGAAGCTCGTCACGTGGC
>DATMUN010000405.1:0-2189 GCA_035563895.1 Occallatibacter sp.
CCACCATCCGCATTGCGTTCGTAGGCCCGCCGGTGACCACTGACCCGGAGCGCGCGCTGAACGAGTGCTGGGCGCTGGACTTCATCTGCCGCCGCGAGTTCGACTTCTCTATCGTGGAGTACGCCAACGGCAAGCCGCTGAACGAGATTCTCGGCATCAGCTACAAGAAGGACGGCCAGATCGTGCACAACCCCGATCGCCCGCAGGTCGAAGACCTGGACGCGATGCCGTGGGCCACGAAGATGTACAAGCGCGACCTGGACGTGACCAAGTACAACGTGCCGTTCCTGCTGCACCCGTACATTGCGCTCTACTCCACGCGCGGCTGCCCGGCGCAGTGCACCTTCTGCCTGTGGCCGCAGACGCTGAGCGGGCACGCATGGCGCAAGCGCTCCACGGACGATGTGGCTGCGGAGCTGAAGTGGGCCAAGGAGAACTTCCCCGATGTGAAGGAGTTCTTCTTCGACGACGACACCTTCAACATCCAGAAGGCGCGCACCATCGAGCTGTGCGCGAAGCTTCAACCACTCGGGCTTACGTGGAGCTGCACCTCGCGCGTGACCACAGACCGCGAGACGCTGAAGGCCATGAAGGACGCCGGTTGCCGCCTGCTCATCGTCGGCTTCGAGTCGGGCGATCCGCAGATCCTCAAGAACATCAAGAAGGGCGCAACCGTTGAGCGTGCGCGCGCCTTCGCGAAGGACTGCCACGACCTCGGCATCGTGATCCACGGCGACTTCATCCTCGGCCTTCCTGGCGAGACGAAGGAGTCGATCCGCAACACGATCGATTTCGCCAAGTCGCTCGACGTGGAGACCATCCAGGTCTCGATTGCACACGCCTTCCCGGGCACCGAGTTCTACGAGTACGCAAAGACCAACGGCTTCATCACCAACGAGAAGATGGAGGACGGCGGCGGCCACCAGATGGCGCACATCGAGTATCCCGGCCTGCCCGTCGACTACGTGATGGAGATGGTGCACCGCTTCTACGACGAGTACTACTTCCGCCCGAAGGCTGCAGCTCGCGTGATCTGGAAGGCGATCGTGAATCGCGATGTGCCCCGACTGTACGAAGAGGCCAAGTCGTTCCTGAAGCTGCGTGCGCAGCGTAACAAGATGGTGAAGGAAGCTCGCGCAAAGCAGGCCACGGCAGGCGCAGGCGCGTAGACCTCACTTCAAATCCAAAGCAGGGCGGCGCAGTTGAGCCGCCCTGCCTTTCTTGCATCGCAAAATAAGGACGAGACACCTCCCTCATGGCGCATCACACTTTAACACCGCGGCAGTACGCGATCCTTGGATCGGTTGCGCTGTGCGCGCCGCTGGGCGACACCTGCCTTTCGCGCGGCATGACGCAGTTGCCCGCAATCTCGCTGGCGCATCCGCTGTCGTTGATTGCGGCAGTCTTTACGCCGTGGATTGCAGTAGGCATTGCATTGCTGATCGGGTTTTTTGCCAGCTATCTCACAGCTCTGTCGTGGGCCGACCTCACGTTCGTATTGCCCGCGACAGCGTTCGGCAACGTGATCGTGGCGCTGTTCGCGCGCTTCTGGCTGCATGAGCCGATCTCGTGGCAGCGCTGGTTTGGCATCGCACTCATCACGGTCGGCGTCGGCTTCGTAGCCAACGGGCCGTCGCTCACTGAGCGGCCCGCGCCCGTTGCCGAAGGCGTTGAACAGGAGCAGGCGCAATGACACTTCCCTTGCCTGTCTTCACTGCCAGCTTCTGGGCTGCGGCTGGAATGATTGCGGCGATTGTTGTCACGTCCACCACCGGAGAGGTACTGACCGCAGCGGCGATGAAGTCAATCGGCGACCTGGACGACATTCGCGCTGTGTCTGGAATGCGCGGAGCGATCCGTGCGGTCGTCACCTGCCCGTTGTTCTTTGCGGGGGTCAGCTTTCTGGCGCTCAGCTTCTTCTCTCTGCTCTTCGCGCTGAACCACCTGAACCTGAGCCTCGTGGCGCCAGCTTCAGCATCGCTCACGCTGGTGACCAACGCCATTGCAGCGAAGCTGTTCCTCCATGAGAACGTTGACCGGCGTCGCTGGACTGCGGCTGTTCTAGTTTGTGTGGGCGTGTACTTCCTCGCTCATTAGGCGCGAGGCGCAAGAAAGCGCATCAGGCCGCGCGGCTTCAGGTCCGGTTCAAGGAAGCTCTGCCGAGAACCGGCGGCGGCACTCACTGCTTC
>DATMUN010000406.1:0-3138 GCA_035563895.1 Occallatibacter sp.
CCAGCCCAGCATAGCGCGCAGCCGCGCTCCGTGCGCCGTCTCCGAGGTACCGTGTGCCTCCGCAATTACCACCGGCTGACCTTCGACTGCATGCCGCTATCGTCTGCTTCTTTGCCGCTGTATCCTTCTCTTGAACCCATGTCCGACAAAGCCGACAACCTCCGTCGCCAGATCCTCGCGCTCACCGCCGAATACTTCCGCGAGGCCTTTCCCGCGCGCCCCTTCGTCCCCGGCGAGTCCTCCGTCCCCGTCTCAGGCAAGGTTCTCGACCCCGCCGATCTCTCCGCCGTCGTCGACGCCTCGCTCGACGCCTGGTTCACCACTGGCCGCTTCGCCAAAGAGTTCGAGCGCAAGCTAGCCCGTTTCATCGGCGTCCGGTGCGCCTCGCTCACCAACTCCGGCTCCTCCGCCAATCTCCTCGCCCTCTCCGCTCTCACCTCTCCCAAGCTCGGCGACCGCCGCCTCCGCCCCGGTGACGAAGTCATCACCGTCGCCGCGGGCTTCCCTACCACCGTCAACCCCATCTTTCAGAACCAGCTCGTCCCCGTCTTCCTCGACGTCACGCTGCCCTCGTGCCAGCTCGACGTCTCCCAACTCGAAGCCGCACTCGGCCCGCGCACCCGCGCCATCTTCGTCGCCCACACCCTCGGCAACGTCTTCGACCTCGACGCCGTTGTCACCTTCGCGCAGAAGCACAACCTCTGGCTCATCGAGGACTGCTGCGACGCCCTCGGCTCCACCTGGCGCGGCCGCCCCGTCGGCTCCTTCGGCCACCTCGCCACCATCAGCTTCTACCCCGCACACCACATCACCATGGGCGAGGGCGGAACCGTCCTCACCGACCGCCCCGACCTCCGCGTCCTCGTCGAGTCCTTCCGCGACTGGGGCCGCGACTGCTGGTGCGATCCTGGCTGCGACAACACTTGCGGCAAGCGTTTTGACTGGCAACTCGGCCAGCTACCCCACGGTTACGACCACAAGTACACCTACTCGCACGTCGGCTACAACCTCAAAACCACCGACCTTCAGGCCGCCCTCGGCTCATCGCAAATCGAAAAGCTCCCCGCCTTCATCGAGCGCCGCCGCCACAACTTCCGCCGCCTCCGCACCGCACTCGAGCCCGTAGCGCACCTGCTCTACCTGCCAGACGCCACGCCCAACGCCGACCCATCCTGGTTTGGATTTCTGCTAGGCGTCCGCCCCGATGCATCCTTCACCCGCACCCAGCTCATCGCCCATCTCGAATCAAGCAAGATCGCCACGCGCCTGCTCTTCGGCGGCAACCTCCTGCGCCAGCCAGCCTACGAGGGCCTGCCCCACCGCACCGTCGGCTCACTCCCAAACACCGATGTAGTAATGAACCACTTCTTCTGGCTAGGCATCTACCCCGCCCTAACCGACGAAATGATCGACCACACCGTCCAAACCATCCTTAACTTCATAGCGCAAAGCGCGAAATAGCGCACTCTACCCCAAGCCCGAAAATGGGTGCCCCATTCTTCGCGCAGCGAAGGGTGGGAAAGCACAACACCATCTCGGCCCACGCAATGCTTTGTAACAGAGCACGGCTTCAGTCGCGCCGCAGTCGCCCCCACTCCACCGTCCGCCGCACCGCCTCCTCCAGCCCAACCCAAGCCCGCAACCCCAACTCACGCTCAGCCTTCGTCACGTCCGGCACGTACTGCACGCGCTTCGCATCCAGAGCACTCTGGCCCAGCACCCGCACTTCCAACCCCGGCCGCACCACGCGCGCCACACACTCCGCTAGTTCGCGCACACTCACCCGCTCACCAGCTCCCACATTGAACACCGCCGGATTCTCATCCAGCTCCTCCGCGCGCAGCAGCAGCGTCCAAAGCCACGCCGCCAGATCCGCCGCATACAGATACGACCGCACCGGCGTCCCATCGCCCTTCACCACAATGGGCCGCCCCTCCATCGCATCGCGGATGAAGTTTCCAATCGCGAAGTGCGTATCCAACGGCAGGTGCGGCCCCACAAACGCAAAGCACCGCGCAATCGCACACCGCACGCCCGCACGCGCCAGCAACGCCGTGCGCCGCTCGCATACACGCTTCGACTCGGCGTACACCGCATCCGCATCCAGCCAGTCCGGTCCACCCTTATAGCTCTCCGGAATCCGCTCCATCCCCTCCGGCTGCTGCCCATACACCGCCCCCGAGCTTACCAGCAGAAACCCGCGCGCGCCGCGCTCTTCCGCCAGTTCGGCCACACGGTCGCATCCGCGAATCATCATCCGCTGCAACTCCGCAGGCCGCTTCGCCGCCTCCATGTTCGTCGGTGTCGCTCCATGTAGCACGTAGTCGAACCCGCCCGCAGGAGCCTCGAACCGCTCCACATCCCCTGCCACAAACTCCAGCGCCGCCTCATCGCGAAGGTGAGGCATCCGCCTCAAAAACGCCTCAGGATCGCGGCTCAGCACCACCGCTCGCGCGCACAGCTTGAGCTCGCGATTCGCATGCGCAAAGCTCTCCACCAGCCACGCGCCAAAGAACCCCGTCGCGCCCGTAAGAAACAGCCGCGCACCGCGCACACCTTCCCATGCAGAGCGCGTGTGCTCCAGCACATGCTCCATGTCGCGTTGACCCAGCGCCTTCACAGGCCCAGCATAAAACCCGCACCCCATCAGCCCCCGCACACTCTCCAGGGTGTTCTATCTTCAGTAACCCGCCCCGCCCACTTCCCGCCCATCTGCCATCCATGCAACTGCTATCATCACTGCTGAATTAACACCCATCGGCATATAGATATCCCACTGCGAGGTGACTATGGCAGTAGTTCAGATTGGCAATCGGCTCGTAGGCGACGATCAACCTTGCTATATCGTTGCGGAGATCGGCATCAACCACAACGGAAGCATTGACCTCGCAAAGCGCCTCATCAGTGTCGCCGTTGCCGCAGGCTGTGACGCCGTCAAATTCCAGAAGCGCACCATCGAGGTTGTCTATTCGCCTGAGGAACTCGCCAAGCCGCGCGAGAATCCCTTCGGCACCACAAATGGCGACCTGAAGCACGGCCTCGAGTTTGGAGAAGAGGAGTACGAAGAGATTGACGCCTTCTGCAAATCCGTCAAGATGCAATGGTTCGCGTCTCCTTGGGATGAGCAGTCCGTCGACT
>DATMUN010000407.1:0-2334 GCA_035563895.1 Occallatibacter sp.
TGGTGAACGATCCGGCGCAGCGCAAGCTGATGCAGGAAGACGCTGCGCGTTTTGAGCAGGAGTGGAAGGCGACCGGGCACTGGACGCTGCTGGCGGTGCCGGAGAAGCAGTGAACAGTGGACAGTGGTCAGTAAACAGTTACGGTGTGGTGCTGAGGAAGCTTGTGTTGACTGCGGCGCTGGCTGGCGCGCTGGGGCAGGCGTGGCCGCAGGATGCGGTGCAGATGGACGATGCGCAGAGGTGGTCGGCGACGGTGGCGGAGCTGGGCCAGCGCGCGACGCGTACGGCGGACGAGCAACTGCGCTATGCGACGGCGCTGGCGCGGCTGGGGCGCAGGGATGAGGCTGTGCGGGCGTTTGAAGCGGGACGGCGCATGGCGCCGGGCGATGCACGCTTTGACGTGGAGCTGGCGGGGCTCGAGTTTCAGCAGAAGAGATATGCGCGTGCGGCGGTGCTGCTGCGTGCTGCGTTGAGGCTGGAGCCGAACGATACGTACGCCAATGACTTTCTGGCGACGGTGTACTTTCTTGAAGGCAGTACCGAGGCGGCGCTGAAGTATTGGAACCGCGTGGGCAAGCCGCGCGTGGGCGCGGTGCGCGTGGAGCCGGAGCCGCGGGTGGATGCGTCGCTGCTGGATCGCCAGTTTGCGTTTGCTCCGGCGACGACGATGACGCGGGAGCAGTACCTGGACACGCAGACGCGGGTGGCGGCGATGGGAATCTTTCCGCGGCCGCAGTTTGATCTGCGTGCGCGCGATGCAGGCGACTTCGATGTGGCGATGCGTGCGGTGGAGCGCAACGGGCTGGGCGACTCGAAGCTGGAGGTGCTGGTGGGATTGCTGCATGCGGCGCCGTTCGAGGCTGTAACCGTGGACGCCTACAACCTGCGGCACAGGGCGATCAACTTCACATCGATGGTGCGGTGGGATGCGAACAAGCGGCGGCTGGAGGCGGAGTTGAGCGGGCAGCTGGATGCGCGGGCGCGGTTTCGCTACGAGGTGGGGCTGGATTTGCGCAACGAGAACTGGGCGGTGCGCGACGGGTTTACGGGCAATGCGCCGGTGTTGGCGAGCCTGAATGTGCGGCGCGAGGCGGGAAGTGTTGCTGTGCGATCGGACTGGAGCGACCGGCTGCAGTGGCGCGTGGGTGGAGAGGTTTCTGCGCGGGACTATCGCAGCGTGCAGGCGGGTGCGGTGCTGACACCGGAGCTGCTCGAAAGCGGAGTGGAGCTGAAGCAGGCGGCGGAGGTGCGTGGTGCGCTGCTGCGTGTGCCGGAGCGGCGGTTTGTGTTGGCGGGTACGGCGCGCGAAGAAGCGGCGCGGGTGTGGAGCACGCCGCAGCGCTCGTATGCGCGGCTGCACGGAGAACTGGCTGTGCAGTGGATGCCGCGTGCGGAGGGCGACGACTACGCGGTGGAGGATCATCTGCGCGCAGGGCGGACGTTCGGCGCGGTTCCGTTTGACGAGCTCTGGATGCTGGGTCTGGAGCGAGACAACGATTTGCCGCTACGGGCGCACATTGGCACGCGCGATGGGAAGAAGGGCGCTGCGCCGCTGGGGCGGCATTACGTTGCGAACACGTGGGAGCTGGATAAGAATGTGTGGGGCAACGGGCTGATGGCGGTGGCGTTCGGCCCGTTTGCGGACGCGGGCGCGATGGCGGACGACAATACGGCGCTGGGCTCGCACAAGTGGCTTGCGGACGTGGGTGGGCAGGTGAAGCTGCGGGTGTTTTCGACGCGGGTGGCGTTCAGCTACGGCAAGGATCTGCGCACGGGGAACAACGCGCTGTACGTTACCTTGCTGCCTTGACGGGTTTGGGCGCGCCGTTGAGCGAGACGAGGCGGCTGGGGGCGCAGCAGGCCTTGTCGAGGCGGGCGCGGTCGGCCTGCAGGGCGCGGTCGGCGCGGAGAGCGGCGAGCGTGCACTCGAGCAGTGCGGCGGTTTCGGGCGCGGCGGGTATCTCGAGGCGGTAGTGCATCCATTTGCCCTCGCGGCGTGCGCTGACGAGGCCCGCGCGGCGCAGGTAGGCGAGGTGGCGCGAGATCTTGGGCTGGCTCTGGCCGAGCACATCGACGAAATAACAGACGCAGACTTCGCGGCCATCGATGAGATTGAGCAGGCTGAGGCGCGTGGGATCGCTGAGCGCGGCGAAGACCTGGGCGAGGGAAGCGAGATGGGAAGCACGGGCCACGACTCAATCATATACGCATTGACAGATATTTCCGGCGCGAATATATTCGCATAAGCGTATGTGATGTGTGCGAAGGGAGCGGCGATGGCGGAGAGCAATGTGAGGGAAGAGGTGCGGCAGAAGTATGGGAGTGCGGCTCGTG
>DATMUN010000408.1:0-2030 GCA_035563895.1 Occallatibacter sp.
GTGGCGCTGACGGTTGCGGGCCTTGTACACGAGAAGTTTGGCGGAGATTCGGCTCTGGAGATGAAGCGAAACTTCGACGGCTACATCGAACAGATACGGAGTTTTTGAGAAGACAGAGATGATTCTGAAGATTGTGAAATACCCGGAGCCGGTGCTGCAGCAGCCTGGCGAGCCGGTGACGGAGTTTAACGACGAGCTGCGCAAGCTGGCCGCCGATATGTTTGAAACCATGTATGCCGAGCACGGCATTGGCCTGGCTGCGCAACAGGTGGGTGTGGCCAAGCGGCTCACGGTGATCGATCTGAGCTGTGGCAAGAATCCGGAAGAGAAGCTGGTGCTGGTGAATCCGGAGATCATTGCGCGCGAGGGGCGGCAGGTGGAAGAAGAAGGCTGCTTGAGCTTTCCGGAGATTCGCGAGAAGGTGCCGAGAGCGCTGAAGGTGCGCGTGCGCGCGCAGGACCTGGACGGCAAGTGGTTTGAGATGGACGGCGAGGAGTTGCTGTCGCGTTGCTTTCAGCATGAGATCGACCACCTGGACGGAATGCTTTTCATCTTCCGCATGAGTGCGCTGAAGCGCGATCTGGCGCTGCGCAAGATTCGCAAGATGCAGCGCGAAGGGACCTGGTAAGGCCGTGAAACTCGTCTTTTGCGGCACGCCGCACTTTGCCGTGCCGACGCTTGAAGCGCTCATCGCTGCGGGACATGAGATTCCGTTGGTGGTAACGCAGCCGGACCGTCCCGTGGGCCGCACGCAGGAGTTGGCTGCGCCGCCGGCAAAGCAGACGGCACTGGCCGCAGGGCTTGAGGTGACGCAGCCCGAGAAGATCCGCAACAACGAGGAGTTTCGCGCGCAACTGGAAGAGATTGCGCCGGACGCGATCATCGTGGTGGCGTACGGGCGCATTATTCCGCCGTGGATGCTTGCTTTGCCGCGCTTTGGCTGCATCAATCTGCATGCGTCTGTGCTGCCGAAGTATCGTGGGGCTGCGCCGATTCAGTGGGCGGTGGCCGAGGGCGAGACGGTTACGGGCAACACGACGATGCTGCTCGAGGAAGGGCTCGACACGGGGCCTATTCTGCTGCAAGACGAGATGGCGATTGCGCCTGAGAAGACGGCGGCGGATTTGTTTGAGCTGCTGGCTGTGAACGGCGCGCCGCTGATGGTGAAGACGCTGGAAGGGCTTGAGGCGGGGACGATCATGCCGCAGCCGCAGGACCATGCGCAGGCCACGCTGGCGCCGATTCTGACGCGCGACGATGGGCGCATCGACTTTAGAGCGCGGACGGCGAGGCAGATTGTGGATCGTTGGCGCGGATTCCAGCCGTGGCCTGGTGCGTTTACAGCGCTGAACGGAAAGAAGCTGATTGTGCACAGGCTGGCTGTGAGTGCGCGTGCGGGCGATGCAGACCCGGGCGCGGTGGTGGTGGACGCAGGGCGCATGCTGGTGGCGTGCGCGCAGGGCACGTGGCTGGAGCTCGACGAAGTGCAGCTGGAGGGTAAGAAGCGGATGCCTGCGGCGGAGTTTCTGCGCGGCTTTCAGGTGCGCACGGGTGCTCGGCTGGGATGAACGTGCGGGCTGAGGTTTCGGCGGCGCGCGCGGCTGCGTTCGCTATTTTGCGCCAGGTAGAGAAGAGTGACGCGCACTCCGATGCGCTGCTGCGTGCACGCAAGGTGACGCGGCTTGCCGCTGCGGATCGCAACCTGACAACGGCGTTGGTACTGGACACGCTGCGGTGGCAGTTGTGGCTCGACGAGCAGGTGCGCCCGCTGCTGAAGAAGCCGAATGCGAAGCTAGATGCGGAGGTGCGGCTGGCGCTGCGGATAGGCGCGCTGCAGATTTTGCGCATGGATCGCATTCCCGCGCATGCCGCTATCGACGAAAGCGTGGAGCTGACGAAGCACGCGGGGCATCGGTTTGCCTCCGGGCTGGTGAACGCTGTGCTGCGTAAGCTGGCGGAGCGCGGAGATGTTGGCGATGCGGCTGAATCCTTTGTGGCGGCGCATCCCAAGTGGATGACGGATCGGTGGG
>DATMUN010000409.1:0-5883 GCA_035563895.1 Occallatibacter sp.
CGACCCCATGCTGGTTCCGCTCAGCCGGTCTATGGGGATGCGGTGCTCCTCCATCCACCGCAGCACGCCGATGTGTGCAAGGCCGAGCGCTCCGCCGCCCTCGAGTGCGATGCCGACCACTGGACGCTGTGACGGCGCAGCCTGCTGCGCTGCGGCCGTGGCAAGAAGCATGAAAGCGAAAAAGACAGCGCAGGGGATGCGGAACATGCGGAAACCTCCAGCCTACGGCGAGGCTGATGAAAGTGATACTTAACTAAACGAAACAAGAATGCAGAGACAGAGATGTCTATTCACAAGATGCGGCGGCGGTATCCTCAGACGCACAAAAGCCCTCCCATAGCGGAAGGGCCTCGATCCGCGGCGCGACACGCTGGGCTCTATTACCGGGTCAAACTGCGCGGGTTGGCACAGAAGTGAAGGCTTCGTGCTTATGGCCCGGCTCAGCCTTCGGTTTGGGTTTGGGAGCCTTCTTGGTTTCTTTACGGCCTTTGTCTTTATTTCCCATGCGCCAAAGAATGCCACAGTCGGAAGCAAACGAAAAGGCCCGCCTTTCGGCGGGCCTCTCTTGTCGGTTAAGGCGCTATTCCTTTTTCTCCGATGGTTTTTCCTCCGAGGCGTCAGGAGCCGCCGGGTGTGTCAGATGGTCATGGTTGAGGATCGCGTTGAAGACCAGTGCGTAGGTGCCAACGGTTTCACCGCGATAGACCGGGTTGTTGCCGAAGAGCAGCACATGCCCCTGGCCCAGATGCGCGTCCACAACAATAGCGTGCTCAGCGATGGAGCTGGCTTTGTCGAGCAAGCCGTCCAGCAGCAGGTCCTTTCCTCCGGTGAGGCGCAGCACCACGTCCGGCCGCATCTCTTCCGGGATCAGCCCGAAGTTGTTGCGAGCCTGTTCCTCGTTGAGCTTCTTGGCCTGCCACGGCTTTTCCTTCTCCAGAGGCTCCGGCTCAATGAAGGCACGCCCCTGCGGACGGTCGCTGTCCTCGATGGAGCCGCGGCCTGTGGGCCGGTCCGCGTAAGGATCCATCAACGTACGACGGCCCGAGCGTCCGACCGTGTTGCTCACGTCAAAGACCAAGCCGCTGGCGCTGATCACCGGGACACCGGCACCATAGCCGAAAGAGACCGGGCTGGCTTTGTCCACGAAGACCGAGTTGAGTACCGTGCCCACCACGCGTGCGTCACCACGGGCCACGCTCACGCCGGGTGCCAGGCCCATCTCGATTGCGAACTGCGCTGTATCTTCGCACGTGATCAACAGGCCGCCCTGCTCGACGAACTTCTTCAAGTGTTCGAGCCCGTCGTAGCCAAGGCCGGGGCGAATATCGTCGGTCGAGTCAATGCGGCCAAGGTTCGGCGTCAGGTCCGTCTTCTGCCACGGCATGGCGTTGTTCCAGCGCGGCAGGCCGTCGATGATGTTGCGAGTCGACGAAAAGCCGACTGGTGCGAAGACGATCACGTCGTACTTCGAGCGAAGGTCGTCCTGCTTGGATACGGTCTGGGTGCTGATGTAGTCGAAGGGCACGCCCGCGGAGTCGAATGCGTAACGCCACCAGCCCTCGGTCTGCGTTGCAAGCCAGGTGTGCATCATCGCGACGCGTGGTGCCGGTGCAGCGTGCGTGGGCACTTCGGGTGCGGCTGCGAGACGCGTGCCATCGAGCGCCAGATCATGCAGCGCGGACTTGAGCGTGTCGTCTGCTGCTCCGCTCACCAGAAGCGAGCCAGCGGCGAAATGCTTGTCTGCCGCGTCGAACGGTTTTTCAGCAACCGCAATCTTTGCGTCCTTCAGCTTGTAGACCAGCGGCAGCAGTGAGACCTGCGCTGAGTTGTTGACTGCCGTTACCGAGCCTGAGCCCTCCAGCTTCCCGGTCAGCGCCATGGGATCGGTCACGGGCTTCATCGTGGCCTTCAGAATGGCAACATCAGGCACGCGCACCACGTTGAGATTGAACAGATCGCGAAACGACCAGCCGGTGTCGTCGTAGGGATGCTTTTGCACGTCATCCGGCGCCCAGAACTGGCGGTCGAGCAACGCGTCAGCGATGCGCGCGTATGGCTGATCCATGCGGACGATGATGGAGCCCGCCGGGAAGGTCTGTTGCTTCGGCTTGTCGCTGCGCTTTTCGCCGGGCAGCGTAGCCGTAGCGGCTTCGCTCAACTGCGAGATCTCGACATGCTGGCGTGCGAGCACTTTGAGCAACTCGGCCGTGCGATTGGCGGAGGCGGCATCAGGCGGCAACACGTAGGCAGCCGGACCCTCGAGCGTCGGCTTCTGCACGCTGCGCTTGCTCTTCAGGTAGAAGTTCTCGAGGAAGTGATGCGTGTGCTGCGAGAAGTAGGAGATGGTGGTCAGCAGCGCCGTCTCTTCGTAGTTATTGTTGTCGCGCTGTGACCAGTTCACGACAGGCCACGGCGGGTTCTGGCGATACCACGTGCGCGAGTAGTCTTCCGGATCGAGGATGCGCTTCTCAGTGTCTGCGCCGCCGTTGCCAAAGGTCTCGTAGAGGCGGCTGATGCCGTTATGCAGCCCTGCGAGGAACATCAGGTAGCCCGGACTCCAGGTGTCGAAGTCGCCGTGCGTGAAGGCGCCGGGCATGCCGAAGTGCTGAACCTGCGCCACGTTGTTCCAGCCAAGCTCGGCCCACTCGTCAGAGAGCACTGGGTCGATCCATGCGTTGTATGGCGCATCGCCCACGGTGTTGTCGTAGAGGAAGGGCACGGACTCGTGCAGGTCATGAAGTACCTGCGCATGCCAGCCAACATAGGTGTCGAGCACGTTGCGTGTGAGCTGCAGCGTCATGCCCATGGCGTCGCGGTTGTTGTCGTGCGCAACGTAGTGACCCCAGTAGATCAGGTGTGGCCACTTCTCGTTGGGGTGCGCCTTGTGCCACTTGTAGATGTCCACCATGCGGTCGCGTCCGTCCACCTCAACTACCGGCGTGATGAGTACGATCATGTGCGAGCGGATGAACTTGATGTAGGGCGCATCGTCAACGGCGAGGCGATACGCCAGCTCCATCAGGGCCGTCGGAGCGCCGGTCTCAGGCGAGTGAATCGTGCCGGTGATGTAGTAAACAGGCCACGACTTGTCGATGAGCGAGCGGGCCTTCGCATCGTCGAGCCCAATCTTGCGCGGGTCGGCCAACTGCGCAAGGCGCGCGTCATTTTCCTTTGCGCCTGCCAGCAGTTCCGGATCAGCAATCGCCGCGGCAATCATCTCGCGGCCTTCTTCCGTGTGGCCGATGGTGAAGACCTTCACGCGCGGGCTCGCTGACTCGAGCATGCGGAAGTACTTGTAGACGTCCTCCGCGTAGGGCAGCATGTCCGGCGCGCCGGAGACATCGCCAAGCACCTTCTCCGGTGTCGGCACCGTCTTCGATGCCGGCAGATAGCTCACCAACGGCGAGAGGAACGCCTTATCCGTGGTGTACTTCGCAATGCGGTCGCTGTATGCCTGGTCAATCGGCTGCTTTGGATCGCGGTCATAGTTCGCGTTCAGGTCCTGCCCGTGAGAAACATGCGAAGCGCAACACAGGAGTGCGGAACCAAGGAGCAAAGCGGAAAGGGAACGTCTCATAGTCCTCATTTCAGTTACAGGTGCGGGGCCACGGCACGGCTAAGCGAGCAGCCGCTCATCAGAAAGTGTTCAATGGGTAGAACCCGTCCGTTAGCTCTTGCGCGCAACGCAAGCGAGGGGCTCACTGCGCAGCCTTCCGGGAAAGCACGGGGAGATCGATTAATCAAGACTATACGGTGGCCGACGCCGATTTCGGAATAGCGGTGTGAGTTTCACGGTAATCCCAATCGCTCTTTCGGCCGCGGCAACTTTTCTGGCCAAACGGTGTTATATAAATTGCAGCACAGAATCCATGCGAATTTGACCCGAGTCGCCGAACATGGCAATTGTTTGCGCAGCGCACGCAGCCTCGCTGGCTAGTAAGTACTTGCATCAAGTGTCGCTCGACTTGTACGGGCCGAGTCCTTGCTATGATTGAGGCCACACTCTGCGCCAGAACCGAATATCTGTTACGAGCACTTGCAACGTACCCTGCCTTCAAGCCCGCCTGAAGGTGCAGCTATACCGGTTTCAGAATAGGCGTACCTCAAGGTCAATCCCCACAAGGGCGCGGAAATTCTGGAACTGGTCTACAACGCAGAGGATCGAGTTTCATGGTTGCAACCGGAGAAAAGCCGCGTGTGCTCGTTGTAGATGATGAACAAGTCATCGCGAATACGCTGGCTCAGATTCTGAATCAGAGCGGCTTCAGCGCCACCACGGCGTACAGCGGCGAAAAGGCGATTGAAGTTGCTCCAGAACTGCGCCCGGACATTCTGATCAGCGATGTTGTGATGTATGGAATGACGGGCGTGGATGTGGCGATGGCCGTGACGCGCGACATGCCCGAGTGCCGCGTGGTGTTGTTTTCAGGCCAGGCCGCGACAGCAGACCTGCTGCGCCTTGCGGAGGAAGCCGGGCATCACTTTGAGATCCTTGCTAAACCCGTGCATCCCAGAGCACTGCTGAACCTTCTGCGCAAGCACAATTAGTATTCCCGGCGAGAGACGACGATGGCACCGCCTCCCGCCAGAACTGAACGGCAGCTATTGCGCTGCTGGCTCGACGAAGACCTTGTGCGGCGCAGTGATCTGCGCGGCAGGTCCAGCTATGTTGAACTTCATGCTGCTGACCTCTGCATGTCCCTTGAGTTCGGCAGAGAAACTGAGCCGGTACTGGTGATCGAAGCGCTCGAGCAGATCCTTGAAGTAGGGCTGGAATGAAACGGGATTGCCGATGCCATTCCAGTAGTTCACGCCTCCCGTAGCGTCGGCCACCATCTGCAACAAATTCTGGCCACCACTGCTCAGGTTGAGAGAGTTGTCCATCCGCCCCGTGTCGGCCCAGTAGATTGCATAAACAACCAGGCCCGCGCGGACAGAGTCCTTGATAGCTGACTGCACATAGGGGTCCTCGGGGTCGAAGCGCGGACTGTAGTTGTCAATGCCGTCAGTAATCATCACCACCTCGCGCCGCGCCGAGCGGTCGCTCGACGGCCAGTGCTTGGCCAGATCCGAAAGGCAGAAGTACGGGCTGCCGTTTTCCCCCGGAGAGCCTCCGGGCAGGCGAAGCTCCTTGAGCACCTGGGCGGAATCACCCGACAGCGTGCCAGCGAAGGCAGCACGGCCGTTCTGCATGTATGCCAGGGCAGACTTGGAGCCCGTCGGCAACTGCTTGATCAGGCTTTCAATCTCGCTGTTCTGCGTGCCAATCGAACTCCGTGCGCTGCCATCGATGAGGACCACCAGCTCAAGCGGGCTCTCGCTGCCGCTTAAGGCGGTCCAGCCGGTCGCTGCGGAGACTCTGCCGTTAATCTTCACGTCCAGATCCTGCGCCTGGATGCGAGGATCGGCCTCGCGATTACCCTTGGCCATAACCGTCACCACAGCCTGCCCCTGACCCTGATTTGCGGCGAAGGTAACAGCGGGCGTCAGGGCCAGGGTCGCGCCTGCAGCCAGAACGGCGAACTTCAGTGATATCATCAGCATGCCTCCGGAGATGACGAGCTACTTCGGAATGAGCCCATAACTCTCCTCACACTCTGTTAGATGGAGGAGCGGCCAAATAGTTGTGACAGGCACGCGGTGGGCGGTCAGTCGGTTGCAATTCCGCAGCCAATCCGGTATTCTCCATAAATGTGTCCGGAAGTGTCTTCCGGGCCGTCAATACAACCACGGTTTTCGAGTCTGGTTCGGAAACGCTGGCGACTGAGACGCGAATCGCGTTGATCGTGCGCCCGGCACCCAGGCTCCCCGCACAGTGGGGCTGGCGGAAGCGGTGGGAGACGAGGGAAGAATGGCCAAAATCAGCAAGAATATTGCGAAGGC
>DATMUN010000410.1:0-5206 GCA_035563895.1 Occallatibacter sp.
CCGGCAAACGAGAGATAGATCGTCCACGCTAACATCTAAAATCTCCAGTGCGCCAGCAGGTTCACCACCGTCGAATTCACCGTATCGGTCACCAACTGCGGCAGCAGTCCCAAAAGCAGCATGATCCCAATTACAGGCGCCATGGCGAGCCGCTCTCCGCCGTGCAAATCCGCAAACCCCGCCCACTTCTCCGGCACGGGCCCTGCAAACACCTTCTGGATCACGGTAAGAATCACAGCTGCGGTAATCAGCAATCCAAGAATCGAAACCGATGCCGCAACCCACGAAAGCGCAAACACGCCGCGGAAGATCAGAAACTCGCCAACGAATCCATTCAGTCCCGGAAGTCCCAGCGACGAGAACAGCGCAATCCCCATCAGCCCGGCAAACACCGGCGCCGGCTTGCGCAGTCCGCCAAATTCGTCGATGTCGCGCGTTCCGCCACTGCGCTCCTGCAACATGGCGATGAACCAGAACAGCGCCGCTGCCGTCACACCGTGGTTGAACATCTGCAGGATCACGCCGTTCAATGCAGCTGCCTGACTCCCCTGCGACGCTGTCGGAACCGCAATCGCGAAGATACCCAGCAAGCAGTAACCCAAGTGATTTACCGATGAGTACGCAAAGACTCGCTTCAGATCTTTCTGCGCCGCCGCAGCCCAGGCCCCCATCACCACCGTCAGCACTGCCAGCACCAGCAGCGGTGTCCGCATCGCCGCAATCTGTGGAGCGAACAACGGCACCGCAATCCGCAGCAGGCCGTAGACACCCATCTTCGACATCGTGCCTGTCAGAAGCATGGTCACCGGCGAAGGCGCCTCAGAGTACGCCGCTGGCAGCCACGTGTGAAACGGCGCCAGCGGCACCTTCACAGCAAAGCCCGCCAGCACACCCATCGCCAGCCACATCATTACCGGCCCCAAATGCGCCACCACCTGCTGTGCCAAAGTGCCCCTCGACGCCATCTCTGCCAGATCGACAAAATCCATGCTGCCCGTCGACAGATATACCGCGAGGAACGACAGCAGCAACGCTACCGACCCAGCCATGGTGTAAACAAAGAACTGCGTCGCTGCAGGTCCGCGCTTCGCACCGCCCCACAGCTTGATCAGAAAAAACGCCGGAATCAGTCCCAACTCCCAGAACAGAAACCAGTGGTAGAAGTTCAGTGCAGTAAACGTGCCGAACAGTCCCGACTCCAGCAGCAGCACCATCGCAAAGTAGAGGTTTGGCTGGCGGTGCACATGATGCGCCGCGTCGATGCTCATCAGCGCGACAACCGCCGACAGAACCAGCATCAATGCGCCCAGCCCATCCGCGCCCAGGTGATACTCGATCCCCAGCGAAGGCGCCCAGGCCCAGCGCTCTACCAGCCCAATCGAGCCATCGGCAGGCAGATGCATCCACACAACCAACGACACCGCAAGCGCAGCCAGCGTCGTAAGCATCGCCACCGCGCGCGCGTGCTTACCCGCTACCAGAGCCACCAGTGCGCCCGCAGCGGGTAACGCAATCAACAGCGTCAATAAAGGAATTCCGTTCATCCCCGGCTGCTCCAGATCAGAATCGCGGCCAGCACCACCACCGCCAGCGCCAGCAGTCGCAGATACCTCTGCACTCGCCCGCTTTGCACGCTCGCCAGCAGCCCGCCGCCATTCGCCAGTTCCTCGCAGCCCTTGTCAAAGCCGCCGTTCACCCAATACGTATCGCACAGGCGGCTCAGATGCGCACCGCCCTTGAATGCCCACGACACCAACGACACTGCCCCACCCCAAACACACCGGTCCAGCCAGTCCGCCACGCGAGCCCACGCCGCGTAGAACCAGATCACTGTCATGGCATATAACTCGTCGAAGTAGAACTTGTCGCGCAACACCGCCCACACCGGAGGCACTGCGCGCTCAATCGGATCCGGCTCTTCTGACGCTGGAGACTTGCTGCCGTACACCATCCACCCCAGCCCGATGCCAACCGCTACGATCACGCAAGACGTGGCAAGCAAGCCGAGAAATTCCGACTCGCCGAGCAGGCCGACCTCCACCCCAGCTGCGCGATTCTCGAGGAACGCCCGGAACCACGGCCACGCAGGCGTACCCAGCGCGCCAAGTGCCATCGCGAAGAACGCCAGAATCGCCAGCGGCATCGTCATCACTGCCGGGCTCTCATGCGCGTGCCCGTGCCCGCGCCAATTGCCGAAGAACACGTAGCTCATCTGCCGCGTCATGTAGAACGCGGTCAACACCGCACCAGCCACCAGCATGTAGAACGGCCCCTTCGCTACACCCCAGTGTTGCGCTGCCTCCAAAATTCCATCCTTAGACCAAAAACCCGAGAAGAAGATCGGCACGCCGCTCAGCGCCATCATGCCCACTGCATACGGCACGAACGTGCGCGGCATCTCCTTCCGCAGGCCACCCATCTTGCGAATGTCCTGCTCCTCGTGGCAACCGTGGATCACTGAACCTGCGCCCATGAACAGCAATGCCTTGAAGAACGCGTGCGTGATCAGGTGGAACATGCCCACCGCCACGCCTCCCATTCCCAGACCCGCCATCATATAGCCAAGCTGCGAAACGGTCGAGTAAGCCAGTATCCGCTTGATGTCGTTCTGCGCCACGGCCACCAGCGCCGCAAACAGAGCAGTTGCCGCGCCAACCCACGTCACCACAGTGAGCGACGTTGATGTGCTGCCACCCAGCGACCCCGCTTCCATCAGCGGATACACACGCGCAATCAGGTAAACGCCAGCAGCCACCATCGTCGCCGCATGAATCAGCGCCGACACTGGCGTCGGACCTTCCATCGCGTCCGGCAGCCAAACATGCAGCGGAAGCTGTCCGCTCTTGCCCGCCGCGCCTGCGAAGATCAGCAACCCGATCGCGCCCGCAGCCGTCAGCCCCAACCCCGCAGGTGCCATCAGCAACCCAGCCAGCGCTGTCGGTTCCATCGAGCCTGCGCCGTGGTTGTAGAACAACAGCGTTCCCGTCTGCGAGAACAGCCAAACCATCCCCAGCAGGAAGAACACGTCGCCCACGCGCGTCGTCAGAAACGCCTTCTTCGCCGCCGCAGCTGCCGAAGGCTTGTGATACCAGAAGCCGATCAGTAAATACGACGTCAATCCCACAAGCTCCCAACACATGAACAGAAGCAGCAGGCTGTTTGCAATCACCACGCCCAGCATCGCGCCGGCAAACAGGCTCAGGAAGCAGAAGAAGCGCGTGACATTCTCGTCGTGCTCCATGTAGCCGGTCGAGTAGATAAAAATCAACAAGCCGACGAACGTGACCATCACCAGCATCACCGCTGACAGCGGATCGAGCACCCAGCCCAGGTCCACCTGCGTCGCGCCTGCCTCCAGCCACATAAAGTTTACCGTCTCGCGCACGGCCGCGCCATGCGCCCAGCCGCTCAACACGTGGCCAAACGCCACCAGCGCCAGCACCAGCGACATCCCGAGCGATCCAATCGAGAGCGCCTTTGCCAGAGACTTACGCGGCTGCTTCAAGAGTGCAATTACGCCCGCAGCCAGCATCGGCAGCGCCGGTATCAGCCAGAGCGCACCGGCAATCGGTGAAGCCGCGAGTTGTGGAGTGAATCCAACTTCCTGCATTACCCGTTCACCCCTTCATCCTGTTCATCTGGTCCAGGTCCGCCGTCTGCGCATGCCGGTGGACCGAGATCACCAACCCCAGCCCCACCGCAGCCTCAGCCGCAGCCACAGCGATCGAGAAAATAGCAAACATCATCCCCGTCAGCGCCTCCGGATGCGGCCCGTAGCGCCAGAACGCTATCAGATTCAGATTGGCCGCATTCAGCATCAACTCCACGCCGATCAGCACCAGGATGGCGTTGCGCCGAGTCAGCGCGCCCGCCAGCCCAATCGCGAACAAAAGCGCTGCTACCAGCAAATACCCTGCGAGCGGTGTCACTTCGTCCCCCCGATCTTCGTCGCCGGCTTCTCATGCATGGCAATAATCACCGCGCCAATCGTAGCCGCGGTCAGCAGCAGCGCCACAATCTCCAGCGGCAAAACGTAGCGGCTCATCAGCGCCTGGCCAATCTGCAATACCGTAACGCTCGACACGGCCTGCACGTTCGGCAGCCCATTCACGCTGTAGACAATCGCACCTGCCACTGTGGCAAACACCGCCGCAGCTACCGCCAGCCCCGCAATCCACGTCGGGCTGAAGACGCCTCCATCCTTCGGCGTCTCTGAACTGCGCGTCAGCAGAATCGCAAATACCACCAGGATCGCCACCGCACCCACATACACCAGAATCTGAGCAAAGCCCGCAAACTGCGCATCCAGCTGTAGAAACAACACAGCAAGACCCGCGAACGTCAACGAAAGCGACAGCGCACAGTGCACCAGGTTGCGCAGCAATACCGCAGCCAGCGCCGCAATCACGGTCAACGTCGCAATAATCCAGAACGCGATACTCACTGGCCCTCCTTTCCTGCGCACTCCGTAGCAACAAACCTATTCCGCATAGCGATAGCTCCTCGGGCCAAAGTTCTTGCTGCGCATGCCCGTCAGACCCACACCTGCATACACCAGCACAAGAATCGCCGAGCACACTACCCAGCGCAGCAGTCCGTCGCCCATAAAGCGCCAGATCGCCGCTACCACAAGGTTCAGCAGCGTCATCGGCAACACAAACTTCCACGCAAAGTTCATCAGCTGGTCCTGCCGAATGCGCGGCAACGTTCCACGCATCCAGATGAACACGCAGATCGACATCATCACCTTGCCGAAGAACCAGATCCATGACGGCACCCAGTTCAGCACCTCGAGCGGCGCCGACCAACCGCCCAGAAACAGCGTTGTGCCCAACCCCGAAATCGACAGCATCCCCACGTACTCGCCCAGGAAGAACTCTGCGAATTTGAAGCCCGAGTATTCCGTGAAGTATCCGGCCACCAGCTCTGACTCACCTTCAGGCAGGTCGAACGGTGAGCGGTTCGTCTCGGCAGTTGCCGCAATCGCATACATCACAAACCCCGCCAGTCCCCACGGCGTAAAGATGTACCAGTGCGGCAGGCCCCACGAGTACTGGTTCTGCGCCTCCACAATCTTGTCCAGATCGAGCGATCCAGTGATCATCACCACTGCCACGCTCGACATCAGCAGCGGCACTTCGTAGCTGATCATCTGTGCCACGCCGCGCATCGCACCCAGCAGCGAATACTTGTTCCGGCTCGACCA
>DATMUN010000411.1:0-2730 GCA_035563895.1 Occallatibacter sp.
CGCGGATGAAGGTGTGCAGCGCGTTCCAGACGAGATCGAAGGCGGGCACCTTGTCGGCAAAGAACTCGACGGCGAAGAGCGCGGCTGCGGCGGCGATGATCCACCAGCTGCGGAGCAGGTCGAGCGACGGCGGCAGCGCGAGCAGGCTGGTGTGCGCGAGCAGGCCGAGGGTGGCCACGGTGGCGTACACGTTGAGGCCTGCGGCGAAGGAGACCGCTATGATCATCGCGACGAGATTGTGCTGGGGCCAGTGCACGGAAGCAGTATAGCCGGGCACTGCGTGCGGCGTGCTGCTCGCTGTTCGCTCGGCACTGCGTGCAGCGCACTGCTCGCTCTTTGCTCGCGGGGCGGTGGTGGTTGAGCGAAAGATTGGTTGTGGCGGGGTGATTGGCTTGCTTTCCCGCCCAAGCGGAGCTTGGACGGGGCACCCTTGGTCTTGCTGCTGCGAGCGTTGACATTGGTGTGGCTGGGGTGGGGGCTCTCCCCGGTCCCCAAAGGCCAGGGACCGGGGGCGCCCAATTTTTGGGTTGGGTGACTTCGCCGAAGGCAACTGCGGGAGCTTCGGTTGCGGGGATGCGGGGTGCGGTTGAGAATGGTGGGGATGATGGGGCTGCTTGAGAATACGTTGCGCGGGTTGGACGGGCTGGCGCGGAGGCGCGGGCGTGCAGCGGAGTTGCCTGTGCACCTGGCGGTGGGTGTTGCGGGAGAAGAGGCCGCGTTTCACTTCCTGCGGGGCAAGGGATATCGCGTGGTGGCACGGCGGTGGAGTTCGGGCGAGTTGCCGGGAGATTTGGACCTGGTGACGTGGCGCGAGGACGTGCTGTGCTTTGTGGAAGTGAAGACGCGGACTGAGCGTGACGCGAAGCCTGCGGAGGCCGCGATTGATGCGTACAAGCGTGCGACGCTGCTGCGGCTGGCGCGGCGGTATGTGCGGCTGCTGAAGCGCGAGGCGGTGCCGCAGGTGCGGTTCGACGTGGTGAGCGTGTACTTGCGGCCGGGTGAGCCGCGGGCGGTGGAGCATTTTGAGGGCGCGATTCCGTGGAGCGATGTGCGGTAAGTGAAGAATGACACCGTGCTCGGAAGAGACTTGAGAGATTTCCCCTGGAGGTTGCTATGGATCGAGTGGTGACGTTTCTGCTGACGGCGCGGCCAGAGGCGGCTGTCGAGTTTTATCGCGATGCGCTGGGGCTCGGGTTTGTGCGCGATGACGGGTTTGCGCTGGTGTTTGACCTGGATGGCGTGATGCTGCGGATTGCGAAGGTGAAGGAGCATGCGCCGTTGCCGAGCACGGTGCTGGGATGGGAGTCGAAGGACATTGCCGCGGATGTGGCGCGGCTGGCGGCGAAGGGTGTGCGGTTCGAGATCTACGACGGCATGGGGCAGGATGCGCTGGGGATCTGCATGTTTCCGGGCGGGGACAGGGTGGCGTGGTTCAAGGACCCGGATGGGAATGTGTTGTCGCTCTCGCAGCATGTGTGATGCGGGCGGCGGACAGTTGTCTTGAATGGGCATGCGGGGTAGCAGTCGTGCCGAATGCCGCGTTGCAATCTCGCGTGAGCGACAAAGCTGGGCCGCATGCAATGCCTAGAACTCGATGCCGCGTTGGGCCAGGATGCCGCGCTGGTAGGCGTGTTTGACTTCGCGCATCTCGGTAACGGTGTCGGCCAGCTCGACGAGGAGCGGGTGGGCGTTGCGGCCGGTGAGGATGACGTGGAGGAGCTCGGGGCGCTGGCGGAGGGCGTCGACGACTTCCTGGGGCGAGAGCATGTTGTAGCCGATGGCGTAGTTGATCTCGTCGAGGACGATGAGGTCCCACTCGCCGGAGAAGATGGCGGCTTTGGCTTCGGCCCAGGCTTCCTGCACGAGGCGGAGGTCTTCGGGGTCAGTCTCTGCGCCGCCGACTTTGACGAAGCCGCGGCCTAGCTGCTTGATGACGAAGTCGGGACCGAGGGCGGCGATGGAGTCGAGCTCGCCGTAGTGCCAGGAGCCCTTAAGGAACTGGAGGACGAGGACGCGCATGCCGTTGCCGGCGGCGCGGAGGGCGGTGCCGAGGGCGGCGGTGGTCTTGCCCTTGCCGGGGCCGGTGTTGATGAGGACCAGGCCGTGGCGGCTGGAGGTGGAGTCAGTCATACAGTGAACAGTGAACAGTGGGCGCGGACAGTTTTGGCTGCTACGGAGGATGTGTGCGGCTCAACGCCTGGCGCGAGGAAGCGCGTGAATCAAAGCATAGAACATCTTGCCGACTTCGTGAGAGAGTTCCACCGCGGTCTGCAGGCGACTTGCATCGCCGAAGCGCAGACGGCGAGAGAGTTCCAGCTGAGTCTGAAGTTCGCAATTGGAGCCGCGGGCGATGGCGAGGAACTGACGGAACTCGGCTGAATTGAGGCGGCCCTGACCTTCTGCAATGTTGCTGAGCACTGACACGGACGAGCGGCGCGATTGCGAGCAGAGACCGAATTGCTCCGGCGAAGGGAGCGTCTCGGTGAAATGGTAGACGGCAACGGACAGATCCATCGCACGCTGCCAGACTTGCAGATCACGAAAGCACTGGATGTGTGGGCTGGCTTCAGGCGTCGGCATAGAGAGTGTGCACGGAAAACAGCTTGAGCCGCGCATGGACCACTGTATCGTGTCGCGCCTGATCAGTGGCCGGAGTGGTAGGGGTGGCCGGTGAGGATGGTGACGGCGCGGTAGAGTTGCTCGGCGAGGACGAGGCGGGCGAGGGCGTGG
>DATMUN010000412.1:0-2419 GCA_035563895.1 Occallatibacter sp.
CATCACCCCATAGACGCAGAGACTGCCTACAACTGGGCATCGATCACCAAGACCTTCACCGCTATCGCCATCCTGCAGCTTCGCGATCGTGGCAAGCTCTCGCTCGACGACCCCGCCGTTCGTTACGTGCCTGAGCTGCGCGAGGTTCACGACGCTTTTGGCCCCATTGACGCCATCACCATCCGCCAGTTGCTCACACATAGCGCAGGCTTCCGCAATCCCACCTGGCCCTGGGATTGCGATGACGCGGCAAGCTGCGATTGGCAGCCATTCGAGCCCACACGTTGGTCGCAAGTGGCCGCCATGCTTCCCTTCACGCACATCGCGTTTGCGCCCGGCGCCCGATGGAGCTACTCCAACCTGGGCTACGTCTTTCTCGGCCAGATTATCGAGCGGCTATCAGGCGACGACTTCGAAGTCTACATCGACAAGAACATCCTTAAGCCGCTCGGCATGACCGAGAGCTACTTTGACCGCGCCCCCTACTTCCTTGAGCCGCATGTCTCCGCCAGCTACCTTCGCTCAGGCTCTACGCTTACGCCGCAGCCTTTCAACTTCGACACCGGTATCACTACATCGAACAGCGGGCTCAAGGCGCCTATCCCCGATATGGTGAAGTATCTGCGTTTCCTGCTCGGCGATGGGCCCGCTCCGCTCTACGACATCGTGCTCGAGCGCTCGTCGCTCGATGAGGCATGGACCGGCGTGCTGCCGGCAACCGAGCCAGGTGAAAAGCCCACGCCGTACACCAGCGGCTCTCCGCAAATGGGTCTCGGCTTCTTCGTTCTCAATCGTAACGGCCGCCGCATTGTCTTTCACGATGGCGATCAGGGCGGCTTCTCGTCGGAACTTCTCATCGACCCAGCCGCGCACGTCGCTAGTATTCTTGTTATCAACACCACCGACACCGGCGCCCCTGCGCCCTCTGCCGCACTCCGCGCACAATCGAACACAGAGCCTGATCGCGGCACAGATCTACGCCTCACTCTGCGCGATGAACTCCTGCACAACGTCTTCCCCGCTCAGTAGCACGCTACACTGTAGCTTCACGCTCCTCCGATGCCCGCACTCACATTCACGTTCGTTGTCATTGCCATCTCCGGCCTCGCAGGATTCCTCGGCGCGCTCACCGGGCTTGGCGGAGGCGTAGTAATCGTTCCTGCACTCACGCTCCTTCTCGGCGTGGACATCAAGTATGCCATCGGCGCGTCGCTCGTCTCCGTCATTGCCACCTCGTCCGGCGCAGCCGCCGCGTACGTGCGCGAGGGTTTCACCAATATCCGCATCGGCATGCTGCTTGAGATCGCTACCACCCTCGGCGCTCTCATCGGTGCCTTGATTGCCTCACACGTCTCCACGCACATCATCGCCATCATCTTTGGCCTCGTGCTTGCGCAGGCCGCATGGCAATCGTTTCGCGCGCCTGAGGTGGAAGGTCCTCAAGTCGAATCCGATGCGCTGAGCACGCGCCTCCGGCTCGGCGGCGACTTCCCTGTCGGCGATAGGCGCCACAGCTACGGCGTGCGCAACGTGCCTGCAGGCTTCGGCCTGATGTTTGGCGCGGGCGCACTCTCCGGCCTTCTCGGCATCGGCTCAGGAGCGCTCAAGGTCATCGCGATGGATCGGCTGATGCGGATACCCTTCAAGGTATCCACCACGACCAGCAACTTCATGATCGGTGTGACTGCCGCTGCAGGTGCCGGCGTTTATCTCAGCCGCGGCTACATCGATCCACGCGTTGCCCTTCCCGTAATGCTCGGCGTGCTTGCAGGAGCGTCGCTCGGCAGCAAAGTTCTGGTCCAGGCGCGCGTGCGCACACTACGGCTCGTCTTTGGCTGCGTGGTGTTTGCGCTCGCGGCAGAGATGCTGATCAACGGCATCCTGGGGAAGGTGTAGCCATGGACGACCGGCGCCTCGAACTCATGATCGGCAATCTGCTGCGCATCGGCGTGACAGTGGCTGCTGCAATTGTGCTTCTCGGTGGGACCGTCTATCTGGCGCATCACGCCACTGAGCCAGTGAGTTACCACACCTTCATCCCTGGCCCGGAGAAGCTGCGCACACTAGGCGGCATCGTCCAGTCCGCAGCGCACTTTGAGAGCCAGGGCCTGATCCAGTTCGGGCTGTTACTGCTGATAGCCACACCCATTGCAAGAGTCGTCTTCGCTGTTGTCGGTTTCCAGCTTGAGCGTGATCGCCTGTATGTAGCGATCAGTCTCGTCGTGCTGACGATTCTTATTTTCAGCTTGCTGCACGCTGCCTAGCGCAAATCGTCGCCGCCCCTGCCAATATCCATCGACGGCGAAATCGGGTTGCCTTCGTCGATGTACGCCTCAATAGCCTCGTTGAGGATGCCCTTCGCCTCGAGAATGAACTCCACGGCATCACGCCCCGCGCCATAACCGCCTGCATTCGGCGT
>DATMUN010000413.1:0-4319 GCA_035563895.1 Occallatibacter sp.
GGGTAGACTTTCCCGAGCCAGTAGGGCCAACGATCGCCAGGCTGGAACCCGTCGGAATCTTCAGGCTGACGTTCTTCAAAACCGAAGCATCGCCGTAGGAGAAGTTCAAGTCGCGAAACTCGATCTCTCCGCGCAGCACCGTGTCAGCTGCTACTGAATGATCTGCGGCACTGTCATCAATCGCAGGGCTCACCTGAAGAAGCTCATCGATGCGCTTCACTGAGGCGGTCCCACGCTGATAGATGTTGATCACCCAGCCCACTGCAATGATGGGCCAGATCAGCATGATCATGTATGTGTTGAACTCGACAAACTCGCCAACTGTGATTTGATGCTGAATCACCTCATGCCCGCCGACGAGCAGAGTGATGATCATCGAAATGCCGAGAATGAACTCAAGCGTGGGCCACAGCATGCCCATTAGTTGCACCAGGCGCAGCGCCCGCTGAATATAAACCCGATTCAGACGCTCAAACAACCCAATCTGCGACTCTTCGCGTGCGAATGCACGAATCAGTCGAACTCCCGAGTAATTCTCCTGTGCCTGTGACGATATCTCGGAGAAGCTCGCCTGGATGCGCTCGAAACGGTCATGAATCTTGCTGCCGAGGTACTGAACCAGGATGCTGGCGAGCGGCATCGGAGCCAGCGCGACCAGCGTGAGATGCGGGCTGATGCGCAGCAGGAAGAAGACTGCGAACACGGTCAGGAATACCGTGTTCGCGCTGTACATCAGTGCCGGCCCCAGCAGCATGCGTACTGCGTTCAGGTCGTTCGTCATGCGGGCCATAATGTCGCCCGTGCGATACGTGCCGTAGAACCCCGAGTCCTGCAACTCAAGCTGTCGGAACAAGTCATTTCGCAGATCAAATTCGATCTCGCGTGAAATGCCGATCAAAATCCAGCGCTGTGCGTAGAGAAAGATACCCTTGCCGATGTAGATGGCAACCAGCAGGCCCGCAATGCCGAGGATCCACATGTGCGTCACGCCCGAGCGCAGGTGATCGATCGCCATGCCCAGTACGCGAGGGAACTGGACTGCGACGACGTTCGTTGCCACCACCGAGAGAGTGCCCCAGACGTAGCCCCAGCGGTATTTGCGCATGTACCCGAAAAGCGGGCGCAATTCGCGAATCATAGACCTCATTGTAACGGGAGGGTGCTATCGAGCACCCGTCGTGCGCTCCCGTCAGGTTTGCGTGCGTAACAGCAGGTATCCGCCCGTCAGTCCGAACAAGATATCCGGTGTCCAGGCGGCGAGTACAGCGGGCAGATAATTCACATTCCCCATCGCCCCGAAAAGCCCATCGACAACCCAGTATGCAAGCGCAACGGCAATCGCAACCGCAATGCCCGTAAGGGAGCCTCTGCGTCCCATCGTCAGCGCAAAAGGAATCGCCAACACCGCCATCACGATTGCGACGAGGGGATAGGTGAGCTTGTGCCACAGCGCAACGCGCAGCCGCATGGTATCGAAGCCGCTCTGTCGCAGATCGCGGATGTACTGATCCAGCTGACTGAAGCTCATCTCCTGCGATTGCAGGCTCTCCTTCTTGAAGTAGCCGGGCTCCTCGCGGACCTCAGGAAAATCAGTCCGGTTGAACTCGCGGAATCGCGTCTGGACCGGCCCATCGAAGCCGCGCTCCCAGCCATTCTCAAAGATCCATGAACTCTTGTCGTTGTCCCAATACACTCTGGCGGCATAGATGCGGCGCGAAAGCGCAAACGTGTTGGGGTCAATTTCGAACACCGTCATGTTCGCGAATTCATTCGTGTCCGAATCGAAGAACTGGTAGTAGAAGATGCGCGCAGGCTCTCCCGGATGCGTCTGGCCGAACATCCACTTCTGTTCAGGTTGAAGGAATGTCTGCGGCGGTTTGCCCTTGATCGTTGCGCGCAGCGCCTCCTGCCTGCGATTGGCCTGCGGCAGGTAGGATTGGTCAAACAGGAACAGGCTCACCGAGAGAATTGCCGCAATCGACACAACCGGAACCACCAGCCGATACAGGCTGATCCCTGTCGCCTTCATTGCCACGAGTTCGCTGTTTCGGTTCAACACACCGAACGTAACCAGTACGGCAATCAGCACAGCCAGCGGCGCAATCTGGTAGAGCATGCTCGGGGTCAAATTAAGCAGATACGCGCCAACCAGTCCAAGTTGAATATGGTTTCGCAGAATATCGCCGACCAGCTCGAAGAAAGTAAAAACGAGCATCAGCAGAACAAAACCGCACAGAACCAGAAAGAAGGTGTTCAGGAACTCCTTGACGATGTAGCTGTCCAGGATTCGAGGGAATGCATCGCGAACGCCGCCGGGCTGCGTCCTCACGTGGAGCCGCTCAAGCAGCGTACTCAGGTGCGAATGGTCCCTTCTGCGCAGCTTGAACTTGAACTCAGGCAGCTGCGATGTCATGCGTCCCAGCGCAGACAGAATCCTGCCGCCGCTGGCAATCTGCCACAGCAGAAATGCTCCCGCGGCGCTGAAGATCAGGTTCGCCAGCCAAACCGCGAGAAATACAGGCAGTTTGCCCTGCTTCCCAAGCGCGAATCCCACATATGAGAGAACGTAATAGAGAATGACCAGCAGCAGAGTAAAGACAAATCCGGAGCTCTTTCCGCCGCGACGCGAGATCACTCCAAGGGGAACACCCACGAGCATCAGTACAAAGCACGCGACCGGGTAGGAGAAGCGCGTGTGCAGCTCAAGCAGAAAGCGTCGTCCATCCTGTTCATGCGCGCGCTGCAAGAGCGCATCCGATGACATCGCATAGATCGCAGTATCCATGCGCCCCAGGCGTATATCGTTCTGTCCGCCGAGCGTCAGTGGCAGGTCCGTCGTAGCAAACGTGGAGATGTTGTATTGATCCGGCTGCCCCTCAGCCGTCTGATGCCTCGCTCCATCGCGCAAGCGCATCAGCAGCACCTGGGCCGAGTCGTTCACCACCGTCGCCGTCGCCGCAGTCGTCACCATCGGTGTCGTCGGATCGCTGACGTCGGCCATGAAGACCTGCCGCCAGTTTGCCGCGCCCGTGCCAGACCGCACATCCTGCACATACAGCACGAAGTTCTTGAAGTCTTCGTAGAAGACGCGCGGTTGGATCTGGTAAGAGGCCTGTTCCGTCTCGAGCATCTGCTGCATGTGCAGAATTGCCTGGTTCGCGCGCGGTGCAAGGTAGAGTGAGTTGCCGAGTCCCAGCAGTGTGCCGCCCAGAGCCACAATCGCGGCAACACGCAGAAAATAGCCGATACCCAATCCCGAGGCGCGCATAGCGATGATCTCGCTGTCGGCCGCCAGTCGGCTAAGTCCGAGCAGAATCCCGACCAGCACCGCCATCGGTACGGTCACCTTAAAAGTGTTCGGCAGCATGTAGAGAAAAATCTCTGCCACACTGGCCAGCGGCGAGCTGTTCCTGACCACGATCTCCATGATCTGGCCAAGGTTCGGCATGAACAGAATAAAAGTGAAAAGTGCACACCCGATCAGCGCGTGCGAGAGGATCTCTCCGAGGATGTATCGTGTCAGGATGCGCACAGAAGACTCCTGTACAGTCTACCGTGCCCCAGCGTGCGACGCAGCTGTTTGCGGCGCATGAGGCCGCCAGTTCCGCAGGCGCAGGCTGTTGGTCAGCACGCTCACCGAGCTCAACGCCATTGCCGCCGCGGCCACCCACGGGCTCAAGAGGATATGGAAGGCCGGATACATCAGCCCCGAAGCCAGAGGAATCCCCAGAACGTTATACGCGACCGCCCACACCAGGTTCTCGCGCATCACCGCCACAGTGGCTCGCGCCAGGTCGAGTGAGGCCGGGATCGAAACCGGCTGCGCGTGGAGCAGCAACACATCGCCGGCTTCCTGCGCCATGTCCGCACCAGTGCCCAGTGCGATGCCCGCATCGGCCTGGGCCAGCGCTCCTGCGTCGTTCACGCCATCGCCCACCATGGCGACACGATGGCCTTCACTCTGCAGTTGGCGAATTCGAGCAAGCTTGCCCGCTGGGTCCAGGCCGGCTTCCACTTCATGAATGCCGGCTTGAGTGGCAATCGGAGCTGCAGCCACGTCGGAGTCGCCCGTCAGCATCAGCACACGCATTCCACTGTGCTTCAGCGCATCCACGGCATCAGCCGCGTCCTCACGCAGTGTGTCGCGCGCGTCAAAGCAAGCTACAGGCTGCTGGTTCAGCGCCATATAAATCCGGGTGCTGCCGGGCTTCGGAGGCAGGAACACCCCTGGAGGCCGACCGAACAACTCACGAAAGAGCGCCTCATTGCCGATCGCACATTCGTAGTATTCAACCTCCGCAATCACCCCGCGCCCCGGC
>DATMUN010000414.1:0-2752 GCA_035563895.1 Occallatibacter sp.
AGGACGAGCTCTCCTGGGTGCACGGCCGTCACGTTGCGAAGTTCGGCGGTGAGTTCATCGCTTACGGCGCAAACAGCACCGAAGCGGACGGCTACTTGAACTACACCTTCAACTCGAACACTGGCGAAACACTGGCAGTGAACGAGAGCACACTCTCACCCTACGTCGGTTTCGGCTTTGCATCCTTCGAGCTGGGCCAGGTCGGCTCTGCGTCAAAGGCTGTTGGCGGGCATCTTCGCGGCCGCCGCAAGGCGATGAACTTCTATGCGGAAGACACCATCAAGGTGAACCCGAAGCTGACGATCAACGCCAGTCTGCGCTGGGACTTCAACACGAGCTGGAAGGAAGTGAACGGCCACTGGACCAACTTCACGCTCGATGCGACGAATACCAGCTGGGCGCCGCTCTCCGGTGCGTTCCAGTTCCTTTCGAACGGCAGCCAGTCGTTTGAGAAGAACCAGTACCTGCGCCTGTTTGCTCCGCACGTGGGCGCGTCCTATCAAATCACGCCGAAGCTCGTTGCGCGCGGTTCGTGGGCGCTGTCCTACGTGCCGCTCGGCATCAATCAGTGGGGCGGCGCGCCGTTTGCGGGCGAGGCCTCGTTCGGCTTTACCGGGCAGGACATCATGCCTGCTGCCGCATCGCCGGTCGACGCCATCTACCAGTGGGACAGCGGCTCGACCTATCCGGGCAACTACACGGCTGCCACTCGCGATCCGAACGCCAACATCAGCTGCCCGTGGTGCGCAGTCTCTGTCGATCCTGACAAATTGCATCTGGGGCACACCAACAACTGGAACGTCGGCGTTGAGTACGAGATCGACAAGAGCACTGTGGTCGACGTGAACTACATTGGCAACCGCGGCGGACACCTGCACGACGGTGCTGACGATCCGCGCAACTATCCCACGTGGAGCTCGTATCAGCCGATCCTGCAGCGCAACTGCGGCAGCGGCAGCTACAGTTCCTGTGCAGGGCAGTGGGTCGCCAGTGAGTCCGATGCCAATCTGGCGGGCGTTACCTGGTATCCGTTCATATCGACGATGACGAATGGATGGGGTGGCTACAACGCTCCCAATGCTCTGCTGCCGTATCCGCAGACCTTCCAGGGCGGCGTGCTCTTCACGGACTCCGCCATCGGTAGCAGCCGCTATGATGCACTGGTCACCGAAGTGAAGCGCCGCACGTCGAACGGCCTCAGCGCTGACCTTAGCTACACGTTCTCGCACGAAGCGGGCAACGTGAATCGCGGGAACGGCAACTTTGCTGAGAACTGGGGCGGCGGCGATCCCTACCAGGATCCGTACGCGATGGATCAGTTGAAGGATCTGATCTCTCCAAACGATGTTCGTCACGAAGTGAAGGGCTACGCAAGCTATTCACTGCCATTCGGCAACGGCCGCAAGTGGCTCGCGGGGCGCAACCAGATCGTCAACCAGACCGTGAGCGGATGGTCGCTCGGCACCGAAGTGGACTATCACGCAGGCCAGCCGATGGGTGCTGTTCGGCCCAGCTTCTGGAACTATCCCAACTGGGCAAACACGTTTGCCAATGTAGTGAAGACGCCGGGTGCGCTGAAGAATCACTTCAAGCATCTGGACCTGAACAATCTGGCCGACGAGAGCAACCAGTTCGTCGATCCGGCGAGCTTTACTGACCTGTACGCCAGCGACGGCTCCGGGATGTATCTGGGCACGCTGGGCAACCAGCCCGCGTACTTTTCCAACTGGAGAGGCTGGGCCTACTACGACGAAGACCTGAGCATTCTGAAGAAGTTCTTCTTCCGCGACAATCGCTATCGCGTTACACTGCGCGCGGAGTTCTTCGACGTATTCAACCGTCACCACCTGGGCGGGTCGAACACCAGCAACATCGGGCAGTCGTATTTTGGCAACGTAACCAGCGTGAGCGGCAACCGGTATGGTCAGTTTGGCGCCAGGTTTGAGTGGTAACTCTGGCGGCTACTGAACCATGTATCAACCGGAAGGGCAGCCGGGTTGCGGCTGCCCTTCCGGTCTCAAGCAAGTTATCCGGTGCATGATGCGTCTTCTTGCCAATCGGTATCAGTGGATCAGATCACTCGGGCATGCCTGCGCACTGCGACAGGTTGCGCGCGCAACTGTGCTCGGATTTGTCTGCCCATTGTTGGCCGCACACAGCATCGCGCAGGCAGAACAAGCTGGCATTCCAGTTAAAGATGGTTCAACAACAGCGAATGATGCTCTCGAGCACGCACGCAGTGTGTTGGCCTCTCCACAGTGGAAGGATGCTGAGAGAATGGTCCGCGACGTTCTCAAACAGAACCCGGACTCGGCAGATGCGCACGCGCTGATGGGACTTATCTTGTATCGCCTGCATCAGCCGCGCGCGTCGATGGCAGAGCTCGTCACCGCATCGCAGATGGCCGATCTGTCGGCGTTCGATCTGCGCATCTTTGCGTTGGACTGCGCGGCGATTCCCGATTTTCCCGAGGCGGAAAAGTGGTTGGTGCGTTCCATTGCCAAGGATGACCACGACGCTGCGTCGTGGGAGGCGCTGGGACATGTTCGCTTCGCGCAGCAGCATTATCAGGATGCAATCGACGCGCTAGAGCACGCACTCACGCTCGCGCCGCATTCTGTTTCGACTGAGGCTTTGATCGGACTCTCGCAGGAGCGGCTCGTACATCTCGATGCCGCGCAGGCCGCATATCGCCAGGCGATTGAGTGGCAGGCTGACAGCAACGCAAAGGACCCTGTTCCTCTGGTCGGGA
>DATMUN010000415.1:0-3211 GCA_035563895.1 Occallatibacter sp.
TCGATTCGCGACCGCGTCCTCGAGCAGCGCCTGGCGCAACAGCAGCAGCTTTCTTCCGCATCCAGCACGCGTCTCACCGCACTCGACACCGTTCAGGCGCTCTTTACGCCCGATTCCGGCTCCTCGACCTCCACGGCAGGCGACATCGGCAGCGACCTCACCAGCTTCTTTGACTCCTTCAGCTCGCTTGAAGCCAACCCGACCAATAGCGCGCTGCGTCAGGATGTTCTTTCCTCGGCAAGCACTCTGGCCGGAGACATCTCCAATGCTGCTACGAGCCTGACCTCACAACAGACGTCGATCGATCAGGAAGCCGCCGGACTGACTACGCAGATCAATTCGCTCACCAAGTCGATTGCGCAGCTTAACCAGCAGATTCAGTCGCTGTCGCCCAACGCCGACGCGGGCACACTCGAAGACCAGCGTCAGCAGGACATCCAACAACTTTCGCAGTTGATCGGTATCAACCAGATCACAACCGAAAACAACGGGCTTTCGATCACAACGACCTCCGGGCAGCTTCTGGTCTCGCAGGCCACCAGCTATCAGGTCACTACCGGCACATCGGGCGGGCTGACACATTTTTATATCAACGGCACGGACGTCACCACGCAGCTTGCATCCGGTGGCGGGTCACTGGGCGGCTACCTCACGGTGCGAGACCAGGACATTCCCAGTGCGCTCGCCGCACTCGATCAGCTCGCCTACAGCGTCTCCACGCAGGTGAACGCACTCAACAACGAAGGCACCGATCTCAACGGCGACCAGGGCACTGGGACCAATTCGTCGGGCGTTACCGGCACCGGAACTACTGCGCTCTACATCTTCAACGAGCCCACACAAGTGTCAGGCAGCGCCATCTCGATGAAGGTAGTTATGACCGACCCGAATGAGATTGCAGCCGCCGCCTTCGGCTCCGGCACGGGCGATAATTCCAACGCACTGGCCCTCGCCAACCTGGCCACCTCATCCATCGTGAGCGGTGCCACGCCTTCGAACTACTACTCTGAGTTCGTGAGCCAGCTCGGTTCGACCGTGTCGCAGGTTTCAACCGACAGCACTGCGCAGGCTGCCTCTGTCACGCAGCTTCAGTCGCAGGTCTCTTCGCTCTCCGGCGTCAGCCTTAACGACGAAGCGGCATCGATGCAGCAGTTGGAGCGCGCCTATCAGGCAGCATCCGAGGTCTTCACCATCCTCAATCAGGTAATGGCATCGGCGGTCAACCTCGGCGTACAGACGGCAGTTTCCTAGCGTTCCTTCCACGAGCAAAAGAGTTCACAGACCAGCGGAGAAACAATGCGAGTCAATCCCTTTTACGTTACGAACCTCGTGAGCGCACTCGATCAGACCCAGTCCAGTGAGCAGCAACTCACCAGTGAACTGTCGAGCGGTGTTCGGGTCAACTCTTTGAGCGATGACCCGATCGCCTCCGGCCAGAACGTGCTCCTGTTGAATCAGATCCAGAGAGACGACTCATTTACGCAATCTTCCAGCCTGGTCCAGGGACAGTTACAGGTCGCCGACTCTGCCCTGGGCAGCGTGGTTAGCCAGCTTACGCAGGCCATCTCGCTCGCTACCTCCGGCAGCAATGGCACGCTCAACGCCAGCCAGTTGCAATCGATCTCAACGCAACTTGCCGGCATTCGCGACGAAATTGTGTCCCTCGCAAATACCAGCTACCAGGGGCAATATGTCTTCGGCGGAAGTCTCACCTCCTCTGCGCCGTTTGCGATCGACTCTTCAACATCGCCGGCGACCACTACCTACAGCGGTGACGAGAATGTTAACTATCTACAGACGCCGAATGGCCAGTCCATTCAGCTCAACCTCCCGGGCGATCAGATCTTTACGACCAGCGGTTCCAACAGCGCCCTGCAGGCACTGAATAATCTGATCGCAGACTTCTCAAGCGGTTCAAGCACGAGTTCAGCTGTCACCGACCTTCAGTCCCTGAATACAGCCCTAAACTACATCTCGCAGCAGCGTGTCACGCTCGACAACTCACTGACCCGGCTCACCGCGGCGACGGACGCCATCACAACCGAGCAGACGCAGTTGACCACAGCGCAGACAACCCTGATGCAAGCTGATCTGGCTACCATCTCGTCCAAGCTCTCGCTCAATAAGTCGCAGCAGACCGCACTGGAGTCCGTCATCTCGGCCCTGGGATCGGGTAGCCTCTTCGACAAGCTCTGAAGCTTTGCAGGGCCGTCGTTATACTCAGTGAAGAGGAGAATTGTCTTGTTCGCCCCGCTCCGCTTCATCTGGAATGCTACGCGCGGTCACCGCCTCGCTCCCTGGCGGAGCGAGTATCTTCGCTGGCGGGTAGAGACGTATTCAGGCAAGCCGGCCGAGTCCCTCACGTTCCGCGACATCTCTGGATTCATGTGGGAGTCGCGCTGGGAGCTGCTCGGTTTCCTTGCGTGGACGGGGCGCATGGAGCGCGAGGCGCGCAAGCGTGTGTGAGCCGTCCGGCGCTTTCATTTTTGATGCCGCGCGCGTCTTAATATGAGCGCGATACCACGAATGACCTTCTTCCGATCAGCTGCGAGTTGGGTTTTGGCCCTGGCGCTAGTCGTGCCGGGCGTGTCGGCGCTTGCGCAGCAGTTGCCGCCTATCGAACCCCCTGCGCAGATGCCCAGCGCGTCGGATGCGGCCCCAACCATCCGTGTGACCACGCGCGAGGTTCTGGTCCCCACTCTCATCGAGAAACCAGACGGCAGCGTGGTCTACGGCCTGCGCCAGCCCGATTTCATCCTTGAAGACAACGGCGTGCCGCAAAAGATTCGCGTACAGGAAGAGATGGATACCGCTCCTGTTGCGCTCGTTGTCGCAGTGGAACAAGGCGGCGTCAGCGAACTCGAATTCGACAAGGTTGCCCGCCTCGGACCGCTACTCGATATGTTCCTCACAGACTCGCGCAGTGAGGCAGCTATCATGGGCTTCGACTCGCGTCCGCATCTCCTGCACGACTACGCGCATTCCAGTGAAGATCTGAACGAGACCCTCCACCATCTCGATTCCGGCGACGGCGGCTCAGCCATCCTCGACACCATCAGCTCCGCGGTAGATCTGCTGGAGACGCAGCCGAAGGAGTATCGCCGCGTATTGCTCCTGATCAGTGAGGAGCGCGACCACGGCAGCAAGCACACCAGGCCCGTCGAGCTGATTAAGAAGATCGGCGGCTCCGACGTGCTCGTATTGAGCGTGT
>DATMUN010000416.1:0-3055 GCA_035563895.1 Occallatibacter sp.
CATCGGCATGGGCCTCGCCATCTGCCGCAGCATCGTCGAAGCCCACGACTCCCGCCTGGTCGCCTCCAACCGCGAACCCTCCGGCGCCCGCTTCCACTTCACCCTCCGCACCCAATAAAAAACCCCGCACCAAAGCGCAGGGTCCTCCACTCCAAAAATCCTCTATCCAAAACACAGACCACTGGTGCCCCGGGGCCGCGTGTTCGGACCCGGGAAAGCACAATTCCCCTCCCAGCCACTGTCATTCTGAGCGCACGGGGCCCCGAGCGCTTTTCAGCCCGGGGGTGGTAAGCGAAGAACCTGCTGTTATACGCAGCCCCTCAGCCACAAACTATGGGTGCGCCAGGTCCCCGTCATTGGGACCTGGGAAAGCAAGCCCTCATCCCTGCCACGACAAACTCCACGCTCAATCACTACCGCCCCGCGAGCGATCAGCGAGCCGTACGCTGCATGCAATGCCGCCGCATGCAGTGCCTACAGTCCCGCCCCCTTGCGCGGAACCCGCACCCGCACCGTCGTTCCTTCACCCGGCGCACTCTCAATGGTCACCGCTCCATGCATCCGCGCCACACGCTCGCGCAGCCCCTGCAATCCGTAGTGCCCATTCGTCGACGCAGTTGGATCGAACCCTCGCCCATCATCCACAATCTCCAGCGCCAACTCGTCCCGCGTAAACGTGAGCCGCGTCGCAATCTTCTGCGGCTCGCCGTGCAACACAGCGTTGTACAAGCCCTCGCGCGCCGCCATCATCAGCTCGTGCATCGCCTGCTGCCCCACCGCAAACGGCTCGCCATCAACCACGCACTCCGCCGCCACGCCATACTCGCGGCTCACGCGCTTGCTCATCTGTTCCAGGCTTCCCGCCAGCGTCTCCTGCGCCTGTTCCGTGCCGCGCAGATTCCATACCGCCTGCCGCGCCTCATCCATCGCCGCGCGAATCTGCGTGCTCGCATACTCGATCATGTGCTGCCGCGTCTCCGCATCGTCCGGCGGACATTCACCCGCCGCCTCCAGCATCGCCGACACGCTCGCGCAGCCCTGGATCAGCGTGTCATGCATCTCCCGCGCCAGCCGCGTCCGCTCCGCCAGCACCGCCGCAAACCGCCCATGCACCTGCCGTATCCGCACCTGGTACGCGCCCACCACCATCAACGCTGCCAGCAGCGCGCACAGCCCAATGAACCACGGCGTGCGATAGAAGTACGGCTTCTTCTCCACCAGCACCGTCGCCTGCACCTTCTGCTCCGGATGCTCCCTCTGCCACGCTTCCACTACAAACGTAAACTTGCCCGCCGGCAGATTCGTGTACGTCGCCGTCCTCTGCGCCGTCTGCGCCTCCGTCCAGTCGCGGTCAAATCCCTCCAGCCTGTAGCGAAACTCCAGGTCCTCCTGCGAGCTCAGCAGCACCGGCTCAAACCCTATCTCCACACGCGACGCGCTCGCCGCCAGCTTCAGCGGCACGCCCGCCTGCGCCACCCGACCGTCCACCGTCGCCGCGCCAATGTTCAAGTGCTTCAGCGGCGGCACATCAAACTCCGTCGGCCTGATCCTCCACAACCCGCGATTCGTCGGGAACCACGCCTCTTCGCCGCGCACCAGCGCACCCGCCGGCTGCGTCCCCCCGTAGAACAGTGTCGGCTTTTCTCCCGCATCGCCGCGATAGAAGCGCATCGCCAGCGCCTGCCTCTGGTTCCGAGCCCGCGCATCCAGGTCCGCCCGGTTCACGCGCATCACGCCAAACGGCCCGCTCATCCACATGTGCTGCGCGCCGTCTTCCAAGATCGAATAAATGCTGTTGCTCTCCAGGCCATCCGCCGTCGTGTAGTGCGTCACCTGTCCGTCACGCCAGCGATACAGCCCGTTCGTCCGCGTTCCCAGCCACAGCCCGCCGTCCGCATCCTCGTGCAGCGCCCACACCTTCTCTTCCTTCAGCGCCTCCGTCACCGCATCCTGCACCGGCCGCCCCGCATGCAGATGCGTCACGCCCCTCTCCGTCCCGATCCAGATGTCGCCCGCGCGATCCTCCAGCAGAGCCCGCGTGCTGAAGTACACCAGCCCGTTCTGCATCGTCAGGTTGTGGAAGGCGCGTCCGTCAAAGTGGCTTACGCTCTCATCCATCCCCACCCACAGCGTCCCGTCGCGCGCCTCCAGCATGCACCGCACAAAGTTGTTCGGCAGCCCCTGCTTCATCGTGTAGTGCTCTGTCCCGTGCGCCGTAATGCGAAACAACCCGCTCCCATCCGTGCCGATCCACAGCGCGCCGTCGCGCGTCCGCAGCAGGTTGCGCGCCCGCGCATCGCCCAACGCCGCAATCCTGTGCGGAGTGGGCCGCCCATCCGCCACGTGTACCAGCTCATTCGACGCCGCCCACAAACTGCCGTCCGCATCCAGCGACACCGTGCCGAAGTCCGAGTCCGCCGCCTCCGGCAACGACAGCACCTCCACCGGCGTCCGGCTCAGCCGCACCATGCCCACCTGCGTGCCCACCCAAAGGTTCCGCGTCGCATCGCTGAATATGCTCAGAATCGTGTTGCTCACCTGCGGAGACGGCGCATCTTCATGTATCGCCGTGCTGCTCTTCTCCGTGAAGTGCACGTGGAAGATCCCCTGCCCGATCGCACCCGCCCAGATCTCGCCGCGGCCCACCGCGCACAGCGTGCGAATCGTGCCCCACACGCCTGCCACGCGCTCAAACTTCTCCGCGCCCGGTCGCAGCCTGTGCAGCCCGCTCACCGTGCCAATCCATATCGAGCCGTCTTCCGTCTCCAGAACCGACTTCACGCGGTTCTGGCTGTCCGTGCCATCCAGCGCAAACTCCCGCGGCTCGCCGTTGATGATCGCGTACAACCGCGCCGCACCCGCCCAGATGCGCCCCCTGCGATCCTCCATCACCGCATGGAACGCATTCGCCGGCATCTCCGCGCGGCCATCCACGCGCTCCACCCGTTCGCCCACGCGCTTGAACAGCCCGTTATCCGTCGCCACCCATAGCGTCCCCGCACGATCCTCATTCATCGCGCGCACAAACCCATCCGTCAGCCCGTCCTTGCGCGAG
>DATMUN010000417.1:0-2788 GCA_035563895.1 Occallatibacter sp.
TCGCCGCGGCCTTGCTCGAGCGAGAAACCATCGACGCCGAAGAAGTCCGCCTGCTGATCGAGGGCAAGGAACTGCCCCCGGTCAAGAGCTCGCTCGCTGCGCCCAGCGACGGCACCGGTACGGGCTCAGGCCAGCAGGTCCTCAAGCCCGAAAGCCGCGGCTCCGGAAGCCTCCCCGAAGGCTCCCCCTCCCCGGCATAACCACCACAATCAGTCACCAACACCAAGGCCGCTCCATTCGGAGCGGCCTTGGTGCGTTCGCGGGCTGAACCACATCAAACTCAGGCAGCTGCTTCAAAGCCCCGTGTGGTTCTCATCTCACGCGACAGTGCCCACAGATACAAAACGGCCAGTCCAAGCAGCAGAAGCGGTATCGGCCGCTCCAGCAGAAGCATCAGCAGCCTGCCTGAGCGCGTGCTCAAGTCCGGGTGCGGCCGGTCAGCGTAATTCACCAGAAGCGTCAGGATGAAGGGCGATGTGAGCACGATTGCGGCTGCATTCAAGACCGCCGAAATCCATCTCGTCGCCCCACCGTGTCTCCAAAGCAGCGCAGCAGCCGGCACGCAGAGCAGCAAAAGATACGTGTCGTAGGTGCGATGGTAGTTCGGCAGCAGCGTAAGCGGCGCCGCCGCTGCAAGCGCAAGGTACGATGCCGTCCGCGTGCGCGGTGTCTTGCACACCATCCATATCCATGCTGCGATCAGCCCGCCTCCGAGCAATGCGCTCGCAGTGCTGTAGAAAGCGGGAGCATCGCGGACAAGACTGAAAACCGTCCGCAAATCGACAATCATCCCCGCCGTGTGCGTGCCCAGCGCAGCCGGCCCCGGATTGTCCCGCCCCAACGGGCCAGAGGCCGTCTGCAGGTTGGCTCGCAGTTCAGCCGCCCAATGTGGCGCAAGGCTCCAAACCCAGGCCGCGCTCGCTATAAAACAAACACCAGCGAGCATCGATGATCGAATTGCATACCTGCGCCCGGGGCCACCGGCGAGTACAAAGTACAACCAGACGAGCCAGGCATTGTGCGGTTTCAGCATCAGAGCAATCGCCAGGCACACTAGGCCGGCCGCACCCCATCGTCCTTCAAGAAAGCATGCGGCAGCAATAACGCTGAGTGCCACCACCAACCCCGCAGCGTTGCCTACCCACAGCACTGAGAATGCGCCAGTCATCATTAGCGCCAACAGAACCCCAGAGTAAAGAGGCGCACCTTGCGTGCTCATGTGCCAGACAGCAAAACTTGCCAAGGCCAATGCAACCGCGGCGACGATCATCCACGCCACATGTGCCGTGTTCCACGCGAGCAGTGCAAACGGAGCCACCAGCAGAAAAGTGGTGGGGAAATATACGGTGTAAACCACCCCCTGCAGCTGCCCCGCCACCACATGGTCGTTCAAATCAGCGCCCGACTCGGCTAAATACACTTTCTCAACGTCGGCTGCGGAGTATGGATCGTGTCGTTCCAGCAGGCACCGCGTGCTGTAGTAGATGGCTTTGAAGTCCTGGAGTAGCAGGCCGTGAGCATGTCCGCTCGGAATCTCGATAGAAAAGCTGATCAGCAGGAATAGCAAATTCCCGAGGACCAGAAACACCAGGCCGTCTGCGCGTGCGCGTTCCATGAGTGCTTCCATCCTAACCGGGACAAAAGAAATCCCGGGCCACATAAATCTTCAGCCCGGGACCTCGTCAGCCTGTTGCGCGGTACGGCGAATCAGAAGATCCGATACGAAATTCCAATATCCCCGCCGTAGGGCTTCAGCGTGCCATTGATCCAGTTCGGCCACATCTGGTACTCGAAGTTCACCGCGCGCAGCGTGAACCGCTTGTTCAGCGGAATGTCCACGCCGCCGCCCAGCGCCACGTTCGCAAAGCGCCCGTAGGCGTAGTTGTACTGGAAGTTCATGCGTCCGTAGCCAAACAGCGCCTTGGCATAGGGCTGCAGCTTCCAGTAGCGGGGCAGCGGCACTCGCGGGCCCACCAGGTAGTTATCCTCGCGGATGTTCTCCTTGGCGTTGAAGCGCAGCCAGCGTGCCTCGCCTTCAATCTGCACCCAATGCCGGATATTCCAGTCCACGTAAGTGCCGTAGCCGTACAGTCGGTTTGTGGCCTCGGCGGGAACGCCGGTGCCGTTGTAGTCAGGCTGAAACACCGAGCCGAGCGCGCCGACGGATAGCCGCGGCTCCTGCATCTTGCCCGAGTACACAACCTGTCCGCGCGCAGCGGAAGCGGCTGCGCAAACAACAACGCAAACGAGTGCTTTCGTAATGATCTTCATGGGGAGTAGGGAGTCGTTCATTTTGCAGTCTTGTCTTATCTGACGCTAGCGGTACGTGAGCAGGAGAGGCAAGCCGGGCCGGAGGAATTTTCTTTCCCCCGGCCCATTGCCGGAATCGCCGCGGTTATTGCGGACTGGGCGTGGTACCCTCAGCCGGTGCAGACTGCTGTGTAGCGTCGGCTGCCTGGGGCTGTGCCGCTGCTGGAGCCGCCTGCGCCGGAGCAGCCTGTGCAGGTGCCGCGTTGGCCAGTTCGTAGCGCTGCAGCTTGAAGTAGATCGGCGTCACTTCCAGCGGCATTTTGTCGCGCGGATTCATCGGCGCATAGCGCTTGGCGCTCAGCATCTTCACCTTGTCGTCCCACGGGTCGGTTTTCAGCCAGCTGCCCAGCGGCAGTGCCGGAACCTGGCTCAAGTCGTCCCAGTTGATCTTGGCCGAGGCATGCGACAGGTCCGCCATCCACGGCGTTCCATCAGCCTTCAGCAGAGAGTCGCCCAGCAGCGGCGAGTTCAGAGACTT
>DATMUN010000418.1:0-2570 GCA_035563895.1 Occallatibacter sp.
CACAGCACTGCTGCGCTGCGGGATTTCAACCTGGGCTACGTCTGCTGGGGTCAAAACGAGAAGCCACCCTTTTCGGGCTTATGTCAGCTCCAGCCAGCTGCGGAAATTCCGTGCGTCCGTCTAATGTACGAGAAGTGCCAGGGCACTAAATCGCTTCGCGATATTTGCGGGGTGCGGCGCGTTCTGAGTGTTATCCCCAGGCAAGAGATTGTTGGTAGCGGGGGAAGCGCCCTGTCTTGAGGATGGGAGTGTCACCAACCTCATCCAAGACAGGAGTTGCTTATGACAACCGAAGCTATCACCCCGCTGCGTCAGCGTATGATCGAAGACATGAACGCGCGCAAGCTGTGCGCGGGCACGCAGCGAGGTCACATTCGCGCCTGCAAGCGATTTGCGGCATTTCTAAAGCGATCTCCCGAAACGGCCACGTTCGAGGACATCCGTCGGTTCCAGCTGCACTTGGCCGAGACCGACGTGAGCATCTGCACCCGCAACATCATCATGACCGGGTTGCGGTTCTTGTTCCGGGTGACGCTGCGGCGCCTGGACCTGGCCGCCGAGATGTATCACCTGCGCGCGCCACAGAAGATACCACTGGTGATAAGCACGGATGAAGCGAAGCGGCTGCTGGCGGTTGCCGATAGTCTCAAAACTCGTGTGATGCTCAGTCTGAGCTATGGCTGCGGCCTGCGCGCCGGTGAGGTGGTGCGGCTCAAAGTCAAGCATATCGACAGCGCGCAAAAGATCATTCGGGTGGAGCAGTCGAAGGGCCGCAAGGACCGCAACGTCATGCTCTCACCCGAAATGCTCGATCTGTTACGGCAATGGTGGAAGATGCGGCCGTCGCGTTACGATGGGGAGACGCCTGTACAAGAACGTTGGCTGTTTCCTGGCAGTAAGGGCAGGAGAATCGGTAAGCCGATAACCACACGTCACCTGAACCGGTTATTCCACGAGGCGGCAGAAGCAGCGGGGATCAAGAAAAGCGTGACACTGCATGCGCTGCGCCACAGCTTCGCGACCCATCTTCTTGAGCGCGGCACCGACATCAGAATCATTCAAGCCTTGCTGGGGCACGACAAATTGGAGACCACGGCGCGCTATGCGCTGGTCGCCACTGGCATGATCGCCAAGGTCACGAGCCCGCTCGATCTGCTGGCACAGCCGCGCAAGAAGGCCAAAAAGCCGCCGCAACAGAGAGCCCAGCAACAGAATAGCGAGACCACCAGCACCGATCAGCCGCCGGCGTAATCGCCTGCGGTAATGTTTCGTCCGAAGCTGGAGGTCGCGGATATCTTCCGCGACCGCGGGGCGGCGTGGCGTTCTGCCCACGCCGGCCACGTCAGCCTCGACCAGTTGAAGGTGATGTCAGCCATCGAGCGCTGCCGCACGGCGGCGCTCGGCGGCCATGTCGCGCGGTGCGAGGACTGTGCGCACACGCTCATCGCCTATAACAGCTGCCGAAATCGGCACTGCCCGAAGTGCCAGGGCGCTGCGGCACGCGAATGGCTGGCCGAGCGCGAGGCCGAGCTGCTGCCGGTGCCATACTTTCATGTGGTCTACACGCTACCGGCCGAGCTGCGCGACATCGCCTATCAGAATAAAGCCGTGGTCTACGATCTGCTGTTCAAGGCCTCGGCCGAGACCACCCTGACGATCGCGGCCGATCCCAAGCATCTCGGTGCCCGCATCGGCTTCATCTCGGTGCTGCACACCTGGGGCTCCGCTCTCGTCCACCACCCGCATGTGCATATGATCGTACCGGGGGGCGGCTTTTCGCCGGATGGATCACAGTGGATCGCCTGTCGATCGCGCTATTTCTTGCCGGTCAAGGTTCTCTCCGCGCTCTTCCGTCGTCTGTTCCTCGAGATGCTGCTTGCGGCGCACGAGGCCGGGCGTCTGCAATTCTTCGGCGGTCATGTCGCGCTCGCCGACAAAACTGCTTTCCGTGCTTATCTACGCAGACTGCGCAATAGCAAGTGGGTGGTCGATTGCAGAGAGCCGTTTGCCGGACCCAGGCAAGTCTTGCGCTATCTCTCGCGCTACACCCACCGCGTGGCCATCTCCAATCGCCGGCTCCTGTCGGCCGACGAGAACGGCGTCACCTTCAGGTACAAGGACTATCGGATCGACGGCCCAGCCCGTTACAAGACGATGACGCTCGCAGCCGATGAGTTCATTCGCCGCTTCCTGATCCATGTGCTGCCGAAGCGCTTTCATCGCATCCGGCACTACGGATTGCTGGCCAGCGGTAACCGAGCCGCCAACATCGCGCGAGTGCGCGAGTTGCTCGCCACTCCATCCCTCGCGAAAGACCCCGAACCGCCTGCGGCCAATGCAACTGATGAGCAACGCCTGCTGCCGTGTCCATGCCCCTGCTGCGGTGGCCGCATGATCATCATCGAGAGTTTCGCGCGCGGATGCGAACCAAAACACCGCCCCACACCCGCGCCGCAACAGGTCAGGATCGATACCTCATGATCCCGTCACGACTTATCGACGACCGCAGTCGCAGGCATCAATCTCGCTGCTCTATCACCAGCAATGCTGCCGGTCGCGATCCTGCGCTC
>DATMUN010000419.1:0-4219 GCA_035563895.1 Occallatibacter sp.
GGAAGCACCTGACGAATGCGGAGCGGTATGCGCGCATCTCGACGACGCGGACGCGGCTGACGCCGCTGCCGTTGCAGGCGATTGCGGACGACGAGGTAACGATTCCGTCTGTGCTGGTGCTGGATGCGGTGGCGGATGAGCTTCTTGAGTCGGTTGCGGCGGATGGACGGACGGGCAAGCAGGAGGCGCAGGCGCTGCAGGCAGCGATTGACGCAAAGCTGGAGCCGCAGGGACGTGTGTTGCCGAATACGGAGCTGACGATTCATCTGCGCAACACGGAAGAGCGAGCGGGAACGAGCTGGAATGTGGCGGGATTGCTGGAGGGGTCGGACCCGAAGCTACGTGCGGAGACGGTGATGATTACGGCGCATCACGACCATGATGGGACGGGGCCGTGCATTGAAGCTGACGCGGCGAATCCGGCGGCGACGGGTGTGGATGAGCGCGGAGTTCCGCATGCGCTGGGGCCGGGATGCGTGCAGGTGTGGCACGGTGCGGACGACAATGGTTCGGGCACGGTGGGCGTAGTGGAGCTGGCGCGGGCGTTTGCGGCGAATGGCGTGCGGCCGAAGCGGTCGGTCTTGTTTGTGGTGTTTGCGGCGGAGGAGCGCGGGCTGTTGGGCGCGTATTACATGGCGCAGCATCCGGTGCGGCCGCTGAAGACGACGAGAGCGCAGATCAACTTTGACATGATTGGGCGGGACGAGAAGCCTAGCCGGCAGACGGACGGGCTGATCGAGATTCCGGCGGACACTTCAAACCGGCTGAACCTGGTGGGGGCGTTCTACTCGCCGGAGTATGCGCGGGTGGTTAAGGAAGAGAATGCGCACACGGGGTTGGTGTTGGATGACCGCTTTGACCACGAGAATGCGCTGAATGTGTTTTTTCGCTCGGACCAGTTTCCGTTTGTATTGAAGGATGTTCCAGCGTTCTGGTGGTTTACGGGATTTCACCCGGACTATCACCAGAGCTCGGACACGGTGGAGAAGATCGATTTTGTGAAGATGACGAAGATTCTCGACCTGGCTTATCTGACGGGGTGGCGGTTTGCGAACGATGCTGCGACACCGCGGTTTGTGGCGAATCCCAAGCCGGAGTGAGGGCGGCGGAAGCGCGTGGGCTGGCATAATGGAAGGAGGACGCTTTTGCCGAGTGCATGGGTGCGTCCCCTCCGTTTACCCCTGACACACAGGCAGATGCAGGCGGCTGGCCCGTGGGGCCACGGGAGATTTGCGGGCCTGTAGACGAACGCCACGAAGGAATTTGAGCACCATGTCATTGAATTGCGGAATTGTCGGATTGCCGAATGTGGGCAAGAGCACCATTTTTAACGCGCTGACGGCGGCGAAAGCGCAGGCGGCGAACTATCCGTTTTGCACGATCGACCCGAACGTGGGCGTGGTGTCTGTGCCGGATGAGCGGCTGGATCGCATCACGGAGTTTGTGAAGCCGAACCGCACGGTGCCGACGACGATGGAGTTCATCGACATTGCGGGACTGGTGGAGGGTGCAAGCAAGGGTGAGGGGCTGGGCAACCAGTTTCTGGGGCACATTCGCTCGACGGATGCGATCTGCCATGTGGTGCGGTGCTTTGAAGACGCGAATGTGATTCATGTGGCAGGCGGCGTGAATCCACTGCATGACATCGACATCATCAACACGGAGTTGCTGCTGGCCGACCTGGAGACGGCGGAGAAGCGCTGGGCGAAGGTCGAAAAGCTGATCAAGAACACGACCGACCACAAGACGAAGATGGAGGCGGCGGCGCTGGAGAAGCTACTGGCCGCACTGCGCGACGGTAAGCCGGCGCGCGTGGTGGAGCTGAGTGAGGACGAGAAGGCTGCGGCGTACGACCTGCACCTGATTACGGTGAAGCCGGTGCTCTACGTGGCGAACGTGGACGAGGACGGGCTGAAGAACGGCAACGAGTGGGTTGCGGCGGTAGAGAAGCGGGCGGCCGAGGAAGGCGCGCAGGTGGTGCGCATCTGCGGTGCGATGGAGGCGGAGATTGCACTGCTGGAGCCTGCGGAGCGCACGGAGTTTCTGGCCGATATGGGGCTGAAGGAGCCGGGACTGAACCGGCTGATCCACTCGGCGTACAAGCTGCTGGGGCTGATTACGTACTTCACGGCGGGTGTGCAGGAGGTGCGTGCGTGGACGATTCCGAACGGCGCGAAGGCACCGCAGGCAGCAGGCGTGATTCACTCGGACTTTGAGCGCGGGTTCATCAAAGCGGATGCCTATCACTGCGAGGATTTGTTCGCATTTGGAAGCGAGCAGGCGGTGAAGGAGAAGGGGCTGTACCGCTCGGAAGGCAAGGAATACGTGGTGAAGGACGGGGACATCCTCTTCTTCAAGTTCAACGTATAGGCTGCACGCTCAGGTCAGCGGTGAACGGCGAGAATCTCCGGGGCGAAAAGAACCCAGGCGACGAAGGCGACGGCAACCGCGCCAGCAAGTGCGAGCCAGGACCACTTAGTCCAGCGCATGAGCCCCCTTTCCGGCCGCGTGAGTGACTTGCAGAACGAGCCGCGGACGGGCTGTTGGATAGGACGCGCGGACGAGGAAAACGGCAGCAGAGGGGTGATGGAAATTGCCCCCAAAGGCAAGGAGCGCGCCGTAATATAGTGTCTTTGGGTAGTACAAGAGGAGAACGATGGCAGCGTCAGTGATGGCCGGGATTCCGGCACTTAAAGAGCTTGCGGCGGATCTGAAGCGGCGTATGGACCAGGCGGTGAGCGGGTTCCAGTCGAACCTTGCGGCAACGCGTACGGGCAGGGCCAGTGTGCACATGCTGGACCAGGTGAAGGTGGACTACTATGGCAGCCCGATGCCGATTAATCAGCTGGCGCAGGTGTCTGCACCGGAGGCGCAGCTGATCCTGATTTCGCCGTTCGATCCGACGGTGCTGAAGGAGATCGAGAAGGCGATTCAGGCGGCGGAGCTGGGCTTCAATCCGCAATCGGATGGCAAGGTGATTCGCGTGCCGGTTCCGCCGATGACCGAGGAGCGGCGGCGCGATGTGGTGAAGCACCTGAACAAGGTGCTGGAAGACCACCGCACGGCGGTCCGCAATGTGCGGCGTGACGGCAACGATGCGCTGAAGAAGCTGGCGAAGGAAAAGAAGATCAGCGAGGACGAGGAGAAGCGGTCGCTCGAAGAAGTGCAGAAGATGACCGACGGCGAGATTCAGCGGATGGAAGAGTTGTGCAAGAAGAAGGAAGCGGAAGTGATGCAGGTGTGAGTCAGGCTCCGACCTGCTCTGGAACTACCTCCGGCCCTCCGGCGCTCGCCGTCGAGGGCCGGAGTTGTAATTGGCGGATGTAGACGTACAGGTAAAAGACTCCCAGGACCAGAAGAATCAGAGGTACCGGCCGGGTGATGACGGCGAGGGCGATTCTGTGCCCGAGGCTGGCGTGTGCCCAGTTGACGGGGCCGATGGACATGCCGATCAAGGTGAGAGGGATATCGCCGGTGAGGATGATTGCCGCGGTGGTGAGCAGAGCTGCCGGCCAGCGGAGATGGTGGTTCTGTGCCCAGAGCAGGGCGCAGGCGGGGATGACGAGCAAGAGCAGCTTGGCGTCAGTGGTGCGGTGGTAGACGGGAAGAAGCGAGAGCGGCACGATGGCTGCCAGAGCGACGATGGTGTTGCGAGGCGACGAGGGCAAGCGCAGTGTAACCACGGCCCAAATAGCTAAAAGAGGCAGGCAGATGAGCCAGGTAACGGGCGTGTAGAAGTGCGGATCTTCGCCAAATACGGCAACGATGGTGCGTAGATCGCAGACCATACCGGGAGAGGTGGGGAGGTCGTAAGCGCGGAAGGCGCTGCCGGAAACACCGTGGAAGCCCGGGTAGTTGGCACCGCCGGGAGCATCGTACGTCGCCATGACTGTACGAAGTTCGGGGAGCCATTGCGGCACGATCTGATGAATCCAGATGATTCCAATGGCTGCGATCACAACAACGAGTACCAGACTCTGTAGAGCGCGACGGCGGAACACGCCGCCAGCCAGGAAAAAGTAAAGCCACAAAAAACCGGCATCGTGCGGCTTAAGCGCGAGACTGACAGCAAGACAGAGAACAGCCAGCGCGGCGAGGCGCTGTTGAAGCAGGCACCATACGGCTACTGTGCAGAGGCCGACAACGAGACAGGCTGCGTTCCCTCCGCCGAGCAGGATTAGGCTGTTTGCGAGGAGGAAGCCAATGAGCAGGCCGCCGA
>DATMUN010000420.1:0-2985 GCA_035563895.1 Occallatibacter sp.
AACATCCAGCTCGATCAGTATGAGCTGGCCTTCTATCGCGGCGACGATGCCACCATGAGCAAGCTCGTGTCCGCCGCCTCGCAGTTTCCCGGCGTTGAAGACACCCTGCTGGCCCAACAGGCCGCAACCAAAGATCGTGCCGGACAACTGCGCACCGGCAGCGAGCTCGCAGCAAAAGCCGCCCAGGTTGCCGCCCAGGCCGGAGCCTCCGAGACCAAAGCAACATGGCTTGCAGCAGAGGCCGTACGTCAGGCCGAGATGGGACAGGCAAAGGTTGCGCAGCGCCTGATTGCACAAACACTTTCCGACCCGAAGTCGTCACGCGGCAGCGATGTCGAGGTGCTGCTTGCACTCGCGTCGAGCCAGTCCGGTGATGTGGAACGGACACAAGCTCTCATACGCGACATCAACAGCGCACGGCCGCTCGACACGCTCATCCAGTCCTACTGGCTCCCCATCCTTCGTGCGCGCATCGCCTTTGCCGAGGGTCGCTTCAAACAGGCAATTCAGGACCTGCCGGGGACCGACCCCTACGACCTGGGCATCTTCACCCCGGGCCAATGCATGGATGCCTCCTATGTACGAGGTCAGGCGCTGCTCGCGGATCACCAGCCACAGGCAGCAGCCGCTTCCTTCCGCCATATCCTTGAACACCGGGGCCTGGTGCTCAATTGCACCACCTCTGCCCTGGCCCAGCTCGGCCTTGCACGCGCGCTCGCCCAGGCCGGAGACGCCGCCGCCAGCCGAACGGCTTATCAGGATCTCTTCGCTCTCTGGAAAAATGCCGATCCCGGGTTCGCGCCCCTCAAGCAGGCTCACTCTGAATACAACATCCTGCACTGAGCGCGATTTCACAAGAGTCTCTCTCAGGCCCAGGAAAATCCGCATTAAAATGGCCTTACGCCACCTTTCCTGCTGGGAGCGCTCGCTTCATGGTGATACCGCCCGACGAGATCACGTCGCTGCTGAATCAGTTGTCGCGCGGTGATAAAAGCACCATCGAGCGCCTGATCCCCATGGTGTACGAGGAGCTTCATCGCCGTGCCAGTCAATCGATGCGCCAGGAGCGCGCGGATCATACTCTTCAACCCACTGCCCTCGTCCATGAAGTGTTCATCAAGCTCGTCAAACAGCGCGGCGCGACCTTCAAGAACCGGGCGCACTTCTATGCCATCGCCGCGCAGCTCATGCGCCGCATCCTTACAGACCACGCGCGCGCACGCCTGAGCGCCAAGCGAGGCGGCTCGCGCGAACAGGGGCTGCTGATGGAGCTGCCGTCGCTCGAGACCGATCATCCCGCAACGGTGCTTGCAGTGAATGCCGCTCTCAAGGAGCTCTCCGAGCTGGACCCGCGACAAGAGAAGATCGTAGAGATGCGCTTCTTCGGCGGACTGACAGTTGAAGAAACCGCAACCGTGCTCGGCACCTCCGTCCGCACCGTAGAGCGCGAGTGGTCCATGGCCCGCGCCTGGCTCTACACAAAACTCAAGGCACAAAGCGGCCAATCCTAGCCCATCCATTCGATCAGCATGCCGAAAACTCTGAGTCATAGTCGGCTCTGGTGCGCATGTCGTATCATTCTCGCGCCGTCGCACCGACCGTCTCGTTGTCACATCAGTCCAGCCCGCGCGGCCAGCAGCGCGGGGCAGTCACTCGTGGGAATCAATATCCGCGAGTCAGTAAGCCAATACAAACGACGCATCCGGGAAGTGTGAAGGGCGCATAGTTGTTCAGTTCCGAAGGTGCGGAAGGAGGCTCAGCTCCATGTCAGATTCGCTTTCACGCCGCAACTTCATAGCCTGCTCGGCAGTTGCCGCAGTTGCGGCCGGCTGCGGCCCCGCGACACCGTCGCCATGGGATTTCCTAACTCCCCAGATGGCCGCCACACTCGCCGCTCTCACCGATCAGATCATTCCAGCGGACGACTTCCCATCGGCCACACAAGCCGGCGCCGTGGTGTACATCGACCGCCAGCTTGCCCGCCACTATCGCAACCACCAGGATGCGTATCGCGAAGGACTGGAAATGGCCGCACACCTGGCCAAATCGTCTACAGGCCATCAGGTGGAAGCGCTGACCGCAAGCGAACAACTGGCATGGGCACGCCAGATCGAGCACGACAGTCCGGAATTCTTCAACCTCGTCCGCCAGCACACAATGGAGGGCTACTACGGCACACCTCGTCATGGCGGCAATCGCGACGCCGTCAGCTGGCGGATGCTGGGCCTCGATGAGCCGCCCCTTCATGGCCGCGCCCAATACGGTGCACAGAAAGACGGTGCGCAGTGAACTCCGTCAACGCCGTCATCATCGGTGCCGGAGCAGCCGGGGGCGTCGTGGCCAAGGAACTGGCAACCGCCGGTCTCTCCGTCGTGCTGTTGGAACGCGGCCAGTGGAACACCGCCGCCGACTGCCGCAAAGACGATCTGCGCAACCAGCGCACCACCGCGCTCGGCAATGCCTTCGGCCCTCCCGACGAGGGCACAGAGCGCGTCTGGGTCGATGCCAAGGGTCAGCCTCATCGTGTTCGCGCCAGTGAAGGCGCTTACTCGAACAACGCCGCCTGCGTCGGCGGCGGAACGCTCAGCTACGGCGCGCAGGCGTGGCGTTACATGCCCCAGGACTTCCGCATGCGCTCGACATACGGAGCGCCGGAAGGAAGCTCGCTCGAGGACTGGCCCATCTCGTACGACGAGCTCGAGCCCTTCTACGAGAAAGCCGAATGGGAGATCGGTATCTCAGGAGACGATTCCGGCAATCCCTTCAAGGGGCAACGCCGCCGTCCTTTGCCCATGCCGCCGCTGCCCCCCGGCCGCGAGTTCGAGATCCTCGAGCCCGCCGCCAAACGCCTCGGCCTGCATCCGTTCCACATCCCCATGGCGCGCAATTCCATCCCCTACAACGGCCGCGGCCCCTGCATGCGCTGCCGCTGGTGTTGCGGCTTCGCATGCGAGGTGGACGCGAAGAACGGCTCGCAGAACACCG
>DATMUN010000421.1:0-4282 GCA_035563895.1 Occallatibacter sp.
CGTTGCCACTCCGTCCGTGGCTTCGGCAAGCCGCTCCAGAGATGCCAGCAGGATCGCCGTCAGCGACTCGCCTTCGCGTGCGCGCATCGTCTTCAGCTCAGCAAGCAGCGGCCCAATCTGTTCCGTCACGCTCGCCGTCAGTACAGCCGAATCCTCATCGCTATTCGAGCGGCTTTCGGCCCCAAGAGCGCCAGGAATTCTCAGTATTGTATTCAGGTCCGGCTCTCCGGCAAGCCCGAACTCCTCACGCGCCGCCCGAAATGCATCCAGGTATCCCGCCACCAGTTCCAGGTTGTAGCCAGTCTTCTGCTGTGCACTACGTTCCACGCTCAGCGCCACTTCCACGTGCCCACGCACCAGGTTCTCTTTCAGCGCGCGCCGCAGTTCCATCTCCAGCGCATCCAGCCCGGAGGGCAACCGCAGTTGAATATCAAGAAAACGATGATTCACGCTCTTCAAGCTGAGCGTGTAGACCAGTTGGTCGTGCACCCGCACCTGCGTTCGTGCAAAACCGGTCATCGAGTAGATTGGCATCGTGCTATTCCCCTGTCTTGCTGGAGAGTTCCAACGTAAGTTGTCCTGCGGCTTCCAACGGCGCCGCCCCTGCCCACGGCGTCTCCGGCGCGTCCATAAACTGCAGCTGATACAACCGCTGATAGGTCGGCGAAGTTACCAGCAGCTCTTCGTGCGGCGCAATCGCCGTGATGCGTCCGTCCTCAAGAACAGCAATGCGGTTTGCGCGGCGGATCGTCCCCAGCCGATGTGCAATCACCACCACAGTGCGATTCTGCATCAGGTTCGCCAGCGCCTCCTGCACCAGCGACTCGCTCTCCGCATCGAGCGCCGAGGTGGCCTCATCCAGGATCAGGATCGGCGCATTCTTCAGCAATGCCCGTGCAATAGCAATGCGCTGCCGCTCGCCGCCTGAAAGGCGGAAGCCTTTCTCGCCGATCACCGTGTCGTAGCCCTGCGGCATCTTCATGATGAAGTCGTGAGCCATGGCGCTCCGCGCGGCCTGCTCCACTAACGCGTGCTTCACGTCCGCCTGTCCATAGGCAATGTTGTTCCGCACCGTGTCGTTGAAGAGAATCGTCTCTTGCGTCACCTGCGCAATCTGCCGCCGCAGCGAGCTCAGGGTCAGCTCGCGCACATCTTTTCCATCCAGAAGAATGCGCCCCGAGGTCACGTCGAAGAAGCGCGGAATCAGATTGACGAGCGTCGACTTGCCTGCGCCACTCGGGCCCACCACGGCAAGCACCTCACCGGCTCGGACTTCCAGGTCCACGTCAAAAAGGATCTGTGTCTCGCCCTCGTCAGTCGGATAGCTGAACCCAACCTTCTCAAACCGCACCGCCTGCGAGAAGTGCTTGAACGCGATCGCATGCGGCCGCTCCTTCACGTCATCTTTCGCGTCAAAGAAGCCGAAGATCGAGGCCGAGGCACCCATCGCCTGCTGGAAAGCGTTGTAGAAGTAGGCGAACTTGCGAACCGGATCGTAGAGCTTGAACAGCAGGATGATGAACGCGCCAAACAGGCCCATCGTCATCCGTCCGTGCAGAATCTCATTGCGCCCGATAAATAGGAACAACGCAATCGCGATGGCGCCAATCGTATCCATCAGCGGCGAGCTGATCGACTGAATGCGCACGCTCTGCAGGTTTGCCCGGAACAGCCTCTTAGCCGCGCGCTGAAACCGCTGAACCTCCCAGAACTCGTTGCTGAAAGCCTTGACTATGCGATTGCCCGTCACCGTCTCGTGCAGAATGTTCTGGATCTCGGCCAGCTTGTCCTGCCCGGAGCGCGTGCGCGTGCGCACTTCGCGCCCGATCTTGCGTGCAGAGGTGATTACCACAGGGATAAAGAGCACCAGCGCCCAGCTCAGGTGGCCGCCCAGTCGTATCACGAACACAATGCCGACGAGAAACGTGAAGAACTGCTGCAGAAACTCGCCAATCACCGAGCTCAGTGCGTTCTGCACACGGTCCACGTCATTGATCAGCGTGGAGAGAATCGTGCCCGTCGCATGCCGATGGAAGAAGCTCGAAGATCGCCGCAGCGTAGTCTCGTAAAGATGATTGCGCAGATCGGTAATCGTGCCGAATCCCGCGTAGTTCACGAGATATGTGCCCAGGTAGTCGCACACGCCCTTGCCCAGCGTGGCCAACACCAGCGCCAACGCCACTACATCCCACGCATTGTGAATGTGAAGAAAAGGTGGTACCAGCGCGCGCAAATCGAAGTGCCAGCGACTCTGGCGAATGCCAAGAATAATGGGGCCTTCCGGCGCATCAGGCCGCAGCACCTGGTCAAATATTGGCTGCAATAGCAGTACGCGGAAGGTATCCAGCGCGCCCACCAGCGCCAGCAGCATCACACCCGGAACCCATTGAAGGGTATAGGGGAGCCCGTAGCGCAGCAGGCTGAAGAGTCGCTTCATGCCCGACCATCCACCCGGGAAATGTGGACCGCAAACGCCTGAAATCCTTGGCGGGAAAACTCCATCCTCATATTGTATCCGGGTGGTGTTCCGCGCCGGTAGAGATTCAGCGCCCGGCGCCCTTTTCGATTAGCCGAGTGGTTGAGAAGCCCTCCACCAGCGGCACAATCTTCACCTCGCCGCCCCAGCTGCGAACCTCGGCCGCGCCCACCACCGCATCCGCCTGATAGTCGCCGCCCTTCACGATGATGTCCGGCTTTACCGCAAGAATCACCTCAAGCGGCGTCAACTCGTCGAAGATCACCACGGCATCGACGGCAGCCAGTGCCGCAAGCACACGTGCGCGTTCCACCTGCTTCACAATCGGGCGTGTCGGTCCCTTCAGGCAGCCCACCGAAGCATCGGAGTTGATTGCCACAATCAACCGGTCGCCCGCATGTCGCGCCTGCTCGAGCAGAGTGATATGCCCGATATGCAATAGATCGAAACAGCCATTCGCAAAGACCACTCGCTCGCCGTTGGCTTTCCAAAGGCTCACGCGTCGCGCAGCTTCCTCGCGCGAAAGCACCTTGTCCTCGGCATTCAGCGCAATCTGCGGACTAAGCGCAGCCAGCAGCTCGTGTTTCTCGACAGGCACCGTGCCCACCTTGCCCACCACGATCCCCGCAGCCACATTTGCCAGTTGCACCGCGGTCTCCGGCTGCAGTCCCGAGGCAAGACACAGTGCCAGCACCGCAATTACCGTATCGCCCGCACCAGACACATCGAACACCTGTCGCGCCTGCGCCGGAGCCACATAGCAATTACCCGGCCGAATCAGCGCAATACCCTTCTCGCTTAGTGTCGCCGTCAGAAACTCGATGTCGAGTTCTGCCACCATCGCCTCCGCCGCCGTCAGCAGCGCATCCATGTTGCTTGCATCCATGCGCGCCGCCTGCGCCAACTCGCCCAGATTCGGGCACACAGTCGTAGCCCCGCGATAGTACGAGAAATCACGGCTCTTCGGGTCCACCAGCACCGGAATATCGAGCTTTCGCGCAGCCGCAATCAACTCGCGGCACACCGCCGGCGTCATAGCGCCCTTCGCGTAGTCCGACAAAACAAGGGCATGCGCTTCCGGCAACTGTTCGAGCGCGGCTTTCAGAAACTTGTCCAGCACCGTGTCATCAATCTCACCTGGACGCTCAAAGTCCAGCCGCAGCATCTGCTGGCTGCCGCTCAGAATGCGCGCCTTCGTGATCGTCGGAAACTCGGCGCTAGAAACGAAACACGGCGTCACGCCATTCGCCTGCAGAGCAACGGATAAAAGGGCCTCGCTCTCATCACCGCCAGTAACGCCAACCACCGTGGTCGTCGCGCCCAGCCGCGCCGGATTCATCGCCACGTTTGCCGCGCCACCTGGCTTCGCCTCCTGCCGCACTCCGCGCACCACAGGCACCGGAGCTTCCGGCGAGATCCGCCCCACCTCACCCCAGATGTACTTGTCCAGCATCACGTCGCCCACCACGAGCAGCCGCTTGCAGTTCCATGCGTGCTCAATGTCGTGAACCACCCGATGCAGTTGATTGATCACAGCGTCACCCTCGGCCCACGCTGCCAACCTCCTCGTAACCGGCTGTCTCGCGCAGGGTTGTTGCTATCATAGCGAGGTGAACAAGCCCACAGACAGTGCTTTCCCGGGCACCCTGGTTACTATTTTCCTCGACCGCGACGGCGTCATCAACGAAAAGCTGCCCGAGGGCTCCTATGTCACACGATGGGAGCAGTTTCGTCTGCTTCCCGGCGTCCCGCAGGCTATTGCACGTCTCAACCGCGCCGGACTCCGAGTAATCGTCGTCTCAAACC
>DATMUN010000422.1:0-2753 GCA_035563895.1 Occallatibacter sp.
GAGCCAGTTCGAGAGTTTCCATCGCCTGGTTTGTAGCCTGTGCGGACGCTGGGGACAGTTCGTCGAAGTCTTCGGCCGCAGGTGAGCCATGATTGATCCCGAGTTGGTGGCTAAAATCCGCCTTCTGTTCTTCGCCGAACACTGGAAGATCGGCACCATCGCGACCCAGCTGAACTTGCATCGTGATACCGTGCGCACGGCCTTGGAAACCGATCGCTTCAATCGCCCCAAGCAAGATCGCACCGCGCGCAAGACCAGTCCCTATGTGGACTTTATTCGGCAAACCCTGGCTCAGTATCCCCGCTTGCGTTCCACCCGGATCTTGCAGATGATTCGTGCCCGCGGCTATGAAGGCGGCTCCTCGCAGCTGCGCCGTCTCGTGGCTCAACTGCGTCCCGTGGTACAGGAACCGTTCTTACAGCTGCGCACGTTTCCTGGCCAGCAAGGCCAAGCCGATTGGGCTCACTTCGGCGAAGTGCACATCGGGCAAACCCGCCGCCAGCTTTCTTGCTTTGTCATTACTCTCTCCTACTCACGCGCCTTGGCCTTGAACTTCTTCTTCGATCAGAGACTGGAGAGTTTGCTCTGCGCTCACGTGGATGCCTTTGCCCAGTTTCAGGGCTCGCCGCGCACCATCCTTTATGACAACATGCGCAGCGTGGTTCTGGCGCGCCACGAAAATCTAGTACGTTTTCATCCTCGTCTGCTGGAACTGGCCGCGCATTATCACTTCGCACCGCTGCCCTGTCGTCCGGCACGCGGCAACGAGAAAGGACGCGTCGAGAGAGTGATTCGCTATATCCGCGAATCCTTCTTTGCTGCCCGCCCCTTCACGACCTTAGAAGACTTCAATCGCAAGGCTCATCTCTGGTGCGAGCAAGTGGCCCATCAGCGCCCTTGGCCGCAGGATGATTCCCTCACCGTGGCCCAAGCTTTCTCTCAGGAACGGCCGCGCCTGCTGCCACTGCCCGCGCACCCCCTGGAAACTGACTGCATGGTCTCCTTGCATGCCGGAAAAACCATCTACCTGCGTTTCGATCTGAACGACTATTCGATCCCGCCTACGGCCGTGGGTCGGGCACTGATCTTGCTCGCCTCTCCCTCCACCATCCGCATCTTGCAGGATGGTATCGAGATCGCCCGCCATCGCCGCTCCTGGGACCGCCATCAGATCATCGAAGAGCCCGCTCACCGCCAAGCCCTGCTGGAAGAGAAACGACGCGCTCTGGGTGCTTCGCCCTCAGGCCGGCTTCGCCAGGCGGTCCCGGAAAGTGAAGCTCTGCTGGAAGAAGCTTTTCGCCGGGGCGAGTCCTTAGGTCCGGCCTCGCAGCAATTGCTGCAGCTCCTCGATGACTATGGCGCGGAACAGTTACGCCAAGCCATTCGCGTGGCTCTGGACCGCGCCACGCCGCGCCTCTCTTCGGTCGCCTACATCCTCCAACAACGGCGCCGTCGCCAGCAGTTGCGCGTCCTGCGTCCGGTACACCTCGAACACCGCCCCGATCTAGCGGACCTGCACGTTCAACCTCATGACTCCGACACTTACGATGAACTCTCTCACAATGCAGAAGAAGATGACGAACCCCGCGACTGATCTCCCCACGCAACTCGGCCAGCTCGGCCTCCATGCCACCGCCCTGAGCTTGGATGACTTCCTGGCTCGCGCCACCAAGTCTCGCTGGTCGCCGCAACTGATACTGGAAGAAATGGCCCGCGCCGAACTTCTCGAACGCTCGCGCCGCTCGGTGGAACGGCGTCTCCGCCTGGCCCGCATCGGCCGCTTCCGCCCCATGGCCGACTTCGACTGGCACTGGCCCAAGAAAATCGACCGCCCCACCATCGAACGCGCCCTCACCCTGGACTTCATCCCCGAAGCCCGCAACTTCATCCTGCTCGGCTCCAACGGCCTGGGCAAAACCATGATCGCTCAAAACATCGCCTACGCTGCGGTCCAGGCCGGCTACACCGTCCTGTTTCGTACCGCCTCCGACATCCTCGCCGATCTGCACTGCGACTCGCCCCAGATCCTGCGCCGTCGCTTACAACGCTTTGCCCGTCCCGACTTACTGGTGATCGATGAACTCGCCTATCTTTCCTATGACGACGATGCCGCCGACCTGCTTTATGAACTGGTCAGCCGCCGCTACGAACGCCACTCCATCGTCATCACTACCAACAAAGCGTTTAAAGAATGGAACACCGTTTTTCCCAACGCCACCTCCATCGCCACCTTGCTCGATCGCCTGACCCACCATGCTGACGTCACGCTACTGGAAGGCCAAAGCTATCGTGTGCGGGAAAGTGAAATCGAAATCGCGGCCAGGCGCAAAAAAACATGACCGAGCAGGCTTACATCCAAATCCTTCGCAGCATCTATCTCCATCTGCCCAACACCTACCATCACTTCAGCCGTTCCGATCGGCGCTTGGCTTCCACCCTCTACCAGCGCGGATTCTCTCTCGATCTGGTCCGCTCCGCCTTGTTCTTGGCTACCGCACGCCGTCTGGCACGCAATCCCGTCGAACCGCCTCTACCGCCAGTGCGCTCTCTTCACTACTTCCTGCCGGTGCTGGAAGAAATTAAACTCCAACCGCTCCCGTCTGGGTATGTGCAATATCTCGAATCCAAAGTCCGCGCCGCCTCGCTGCGCTATCCGGTCCAGATCTCAAATCACCCGCGAACCGGCGCGTGATCAAAAAACCGCGTTTTCTGATGCGCGCCAACACCCTAAACGAATGTCCATTGATGCACGT
>DATMUN010000423.1:0-2125 GCA_035563895.1 Occallatibacter sp.
CCCAGCACGTAGTCCTCGGGAATCCCCAGCACCTTGCGCACGGCGTCGTGATCGAATCCCGCCATCTGGTGCGCCGTCAGCCCCTGGGCAGCCGCCTGGGTCACCAGCGCCGCGGTGGCCGCGCCCAGGTCGTACAGCGCATAGCTGTTGGCCGCGCCGTTATGCGAGAACTGCGCCTTGGCCACGCCCAGGATCAGCACCGGAGCCTTCGGAGCCCACGCCTGGTTGAAGCCCATCAGCACCTCGGCCAGCCCGGCATGCGTCTCCGTGCCCAGTACACCCACAATGAAACGCCACGGCTGCTCATTAAACGCCGAGGGCGACCAGCGCGCCGCCTCAAAGATCGTCTTCAAATCCGCATCGCTCACCGGCTGCTCGCTAAAGGCGCGCCCGCTCCAGCGCTGCAGAAACACCGGCAACACGCCCTCCACAGCAGGCGCGAACTTCACATGATTGATTGCATTCGACATAGATGCCATCTCGAGGCTCTTCTCCAGAGGAATATCTGCCCTGTTTGATGTGCCGGAGCCTTGCAGGATTCAGGCACAGCGCGAAATAGTTGTTGCAACGAATAAAATGCCGGCGGCTGCACTGTCTCATCACCTCCGAACTGTAACCTTCTGTTTACGTTCGAGTGGGAAAATAAATCCGTCCGACGTGCACGAGCCGCCCGAGTTCCGGGCGGTTTTCCGTGTGCAGCCGCCGTGAACGGCACCCGCACCAGCTTGTTGAGAGCGGACGGACTCTGCGGGCCGGTAAATGCCTACGTTCGGCCGAGCCCCGCTTTCTCTTTTCTTTCTTACAGTTTTGGAGAGCCTTATGCGTTTTGGAGCTTTTGCGGCCAGGAGATTCTTTCCGGCCGTCGCAATTCTTCTGCTGCTTGCCTGCGCGGTGTGCACACCGCGGCAGCTGAAGGCCCAGTCGTCCACCCAGGGCGCCATCGCCGGCACAGCGCTGGATGCCTCAGGCGCCGTGGTCAGCGGTGCAGCCATCGCGATTGAAAACACCGGAACGGGCTTCAGAATCAACCTGACCTCGGACAGCAACGGATTCTTCAAGGCGCCGCTGCTTGAGCCGGGCAGCTACTCGGTCACGGTAACGGCGAACGGATTCTCCTCCTTCCGCGCCTCCGCCCTGGTGCAGGTCGGCCAGGTGACGTCCATTTCCCCCAGCCTGGGCGTAGCCTCCGCCGCAACATCCATTGAGGTAGCCGAGCAGGTGCCGGTCATCAACCTGGACTCGCCCGACTTCAGCTCCAACCTGAACCTGCACGCGCTGCAGACCATTCCGATCAACAACCGCCGCTGGTCGAGCCTGGCCATGACCACCCCAGGCGTGGTCTCCGACAGCAACGGCTACGGTCTGGTGAGCGTGCGCGGCATCAGCCCCATCCTGAACAACGTCGAGATCGACGGCGCCGACGACAACCAGGCGTACTACGCGGAAGAGCGCGGCCGTACGCGCGAAGCCTACTCGACCTCGGCAAGCGCCGTGCGCGAGTTTGCCGTGAACACCGGCGTCTACTCGGCCGAGTACGGACGCGCCGCCGGCGGCGTCATCACCTCGGTCACCCGCAGCGGAACCAACAGCCTGCATGGCGAGCTCTACTACAACCATCGCGAGAGCAACTGGGCGGCCTTCAACAACTACGCCAAGATCTCGACACTCAACTCGTCGACCAACACCTACGTCTCGAACCACTACAAGCCCGAAGACATGCGCAAGATCTACGGGTTCACCGCGGGCGGCGCGCTGATCAAGGACAAGCTCTTCTGGATTTACACCTTCGACCAGCACGCGCATATCTTCCCGGTAGTAGGCGTGCCGAACTCGACCTCGTTCTACTCCCTGCCTTCGTCCACGCTGCCCACCGGCGCGGCCTGCAACACCACCACCGGCTACCTCTCGGGCGACACCTCGTCGACCGCAACGCTGGACTCGTACGCCTGTACGCTGGCAGCCCGCCAGGGCGTGGACTATGCGAGCGGCGTGAGCCTCTACAACCAGGGCATTGCCACTCTCACGGCGGACCTGGGTCAAGCAACGCGCGCCGGTTATCAGGAGATCAACACTCCCAAGCTCGACTATCAGATCAACAGCAAGAACCACGTCAGCGTGCTCTATC
>DATMUN010000424.1:0-14766 GCA_035563895.1 Occallatibacter sp.
TCAACTATTTTTCTCATGCGGCTGGGCTGGGCGTGCGCTATCACACGCCGATCGGGCCGATCCGGCTGGACTTCAGCTATAACCTGAATCCACCTATCTACCCTGTGAATATCGACTACTCGCACTCGAACCCGTACGACAACCAGCACGTGGGGCAGGCGGACCACTTCAACTTCTTCTTCAGCCTGGGGCAGACCTTCTGATGACCGCGCGCGTGCAACTCGGTTGGCTCGGCGCTGTGCTTGCAGGCGCGGCGCTGGCGGCTTGCATTGCGCAGGCGCAGCAACCGGTGCTGCTGGACCGCGTGGTGGCGGTGGTGAACAATCGAGCCATCCTGGCCAGCGATCTGCGTACGGAGATGCGCATGGCGGTGCTGACACCTGAAGAAGGGCCGGGGCCGAGTGTGGACACGGCACACGATGCGCTGGAAAGACTGATCAGCCGCTCGCTGATCATCCAGCAGATTCGCGATGAAGAAGAACTTTCGACACGGCCGACGCAGGAGGAGATTGCTGCGCGTCTGAGCGAACTGCGCAAGGAACTGCCTGCTTGCGTGCGCGCGCACTGTGCGACGGACGAGGGCTGGAAGGCTTTTCTTGACGAGCACGATCTGACGCAGCGGCAGGTGGAATTCTACCTGAGGAGCAGGCTCGAGTTGCTGCGCTTTATCGAGCTGCGCTTCAGGCAGGGCATCCAGATCTCGCACGACGAGGTGCAATCGTACTACATCAACCTGCTGGTGCCGCAGTATCTGCCTGGGCAAAAGGTGCCGACGTTGGATCAGGTGGCGCCGCGCATCGAAGAGATCCTGCTGCAGCAGAAGGTGAATGAGCTTTTCAGCGACTGGCTGGACAACCTGCGCAAACAGGGCGAGATTGAAGTGCTGGATCCATCGCTCGCCCCCCCAACAACGAGCACAACAGGAGCGGCCAAGCCGTGACGGAAGCCGAACAGAACTCGCAACCCGAGACAGGCAGAACGCGGCGCGGCGTGCGCATTGCGCTGTGGACGGCTGGCGCGCTGGCGCTGGTTGCGGTGCTTGCCGTGGGTGCGTACTATTGTGCGAGTTCGGCGTGGTTCGAGAACTGGATCAAGGAGAAGCTGGTTTCGCGGCTGGAGACGGCAACGGGCGGCCGTGTGGAGTTGGGCGCGTTTCACTGGCACGTGCTGGATCTGGATGCGGAGGCAGGCGACCTGGTGCTGCACGGCCGCGAGGCTGCGGGCGAGGCTCCGTATGTGCGTGTGGAGCGGATGCATGCGAAGATCAGCATCCTGCAGGTGCTGAGCCCGAAGATTCTGCTGCGCGATCTGGAGATTCGCCGACCTGCGATTCACCTGATTGTGTATCCGGATGGAACGACGAATCAGCCACAGCCCCGAGGTGCGCAGAAGCAGGGCAAGCCCGTGCTGGGTACGCTCTTTGATCTGAAGGCGGGACGACTGGCGCTGGAACAGGGCGAGCTGGACTACGACGATCGCACTTCGAATTCCGACCCGAAGCACCTGAAGCTGCCGCTGGCGGTGACGGCGCACGATGTGTCGACGATTGTGAGCTATGTTCCGGCGCTGAGCAGCCAGACGGAGAGCTATCACATTGAGGCAGGGGCACGCGATCTGCGCTTAGCGCGCGGCACGAAGCTGCCCGCAGTGGAAGGGTACTTTCAGGCGACGGCCGACCTTACGCGCAATGCGGTGTTTCTGCGGGCGCTGCGCATCACGGCACGAAGCAAAGGCGTGCCGGATCGATCGCTGACGGTCTCCGGCTCCGTGGTTGATTTCAAGCGGCCGTACTGGAAGTTCGCGACACAGGGCGAGCTTGACCTGCGGCTCGTGGAGCCGCTCACCGGCTATCCGCGCGTACCGGAGGGTGTGGCGCGGATCGACCTGAACGGCGAAGGACGCGATGGGCGATTCCGGATCGATGGTCCTATCCATGCGGATCGCGCGACGTATGTTGACGGTGGCGTGGACGCGCGCGGCGTGACATTGGACGCGCGCATTCATGCGGACCCGGAACAGCTGTTGATTGGCTCGACGGTGGTGCGGCTGGCGCAGGGCGGACAACTGGAAGGCACGGTTACGCTGGACCACTGGCTGGCGCCGCTTCCGGGCGAGGCGCAGGTGGAGGCTGCTCCGGCGGCGCAGCCGAAGAGCCGCTGGCACTTTGGGCGCAAGCTGAAGACGCCGATGGTACCGCCTCCGGTGAAACACGAGGCGCAGTCGGTAGACACTACACCTGTGAACGGCAAGGTGACCGCTCAGCTGAAGAATGTGCCGATTGATGCGGTGATGGATATTGTCGGCGAAGGTCCGTTCCAGCGGCTGGGGCTGGCTACGCTGTTGAATGGCCCTGCGACGGCCAACTGGAGCAATGGCGATGTTCGCACGCTGGAGGTGACGGCAAAGCTGCAGCTCAGCCCGTCGCGCTCGACCGCAGGCGAGACACCAGCCTCCGGCGTGATTGACGCGACCTACACGCAGCACGACGGATCGGCGAATGTGCGCGCGCTGGAAGTGAACATGCCCTCAAGCCGATTGGAGGCGCATGGGCGCCTGGGTGCTTTTCCGGTGACGAGCCCAACGCAGCTTACGGTGGATTTGCGATCGCAGAACCTGGCGGAGTTTGACCCGGTGCTGCGCGACCTTGGATTGAAGCACAGCGGACGTGCGGGTGCAGCGGCACTGCCGATTGCGCTGGGCGGGCAGATGGAGTTCCGCGGCTCGTGGACGGGATCGCTCGTCGATCCGCATCTTACCGGTGCGCTGACGGCGACAAACCTTTCAGTGGAATTGCCTGCGGCAGATGCGAATACACCGGCGCGCAGCTTGCACGTGGACGCGGTGGATGCGGCGGGAAGCTACTCTGCCACGCGCATCACGCTGGACCGCGGACAGTTTTCAGAACGCGGCGCAACGATTCACGCCGAGGGCTCGCTGACGGCGGCGGACACGACGCAGAGAAGCTCCGGAGTGCCGCGCTTCGACAGCAACTCCCTTCTCCGTGTACGCGTGACTGCGAACAAAGTGAGCGCGGCGGAGTTGCTCTCTATCGCCGGCGTGAGCCTGCCGGTAACGGGCGATGTGAGCGCGCAGATCCAGACGGACGGGCCGATGCGCACGCTGGATGGAACGGGCTGGGTGCAACTCGACGACAGCGTCATCTACGACGAGCCGATCGGGCACATCCGCGCGCAGGGAAAGATTACGGGCCGCCAAGTGGAACTCGCCTCAGTGACGGTGAATGACGACGCTGGAAAGCTGGCGGCGACGGGAAGCTACGACCTCGAGAGCCGCAAGTTTCAGGTGTCGGCGCACGGCGCGGGAATCAACATCGGGCGGATCAAGCGGCTGCAGAGCTCGGGTGTCGCGGTGAATGGACAGATGGGTTTCACGCTCACGGGCAGCGGTACGCTGGATGATCCGCAGATTGAAGGCAAAGGCACTCTGACGAAGCTGACGCTGGGCGGCGAGCCAGTGGGCAACGTCGAGGCGACGGCGCACACGGCGAATCGCACTCTGTTCTACGACATGACGACGGAGTTCGAATCTGCTTCGCTGACTGCACACGGACAGACGGTCCTGAGCGGCGACTACGCGACACAAGCCAAGCTTGCGTTCTCAAAATTCAACATTGCCGGGCCGCTGAAGTTGGCGCATATACCGGGGTTGACCGGTGAGAGCGAGCTTGCGGGAACGGTGACGGTGCAGGGGCCGCTAAAGAAGGTGGAGGCACTGCGCGGCGAGGCGCGGCTGGAGGACCTGGCCGTGACGCTCGCTGGAGTTCATCTGCACAGCGAGGGGCCTGTGCATGCATCGCTGGCGAATGGGCGGATCGCGCTGGACCCACTGCACGTGACCGGCGAAGCGACAGATGTGCGCGCGCAGGGCGGGCTGGAGATCACGGGCAACCATCGGCTGGATCTGGCTGCGAGTGGCTCAATCAACCTGAAGCTGGCTGAAACGCTGGACCCGGACCTGACGGCGAATGGAACGACGACCTTCCAGGTGGAAGCGCATGGGCCGCTGAATAATCCCGGACTGCGGGGTCGGATCGACTTTCAGAACGCCTCTCTAGCTCTGGAGGATCTGCCGAACAGTTTGAGCCAGTTGAAGGGCACGCTCGAGTTCAACCAGAACCGGCTGGAGGTGCGGTCGCTGACCGCAGTGACTGGCGGCGGACAGCTGAGCGTCGGCGGCTATCTAGCGTATCAGCATGGAATCTTCGCGGACCTGACGGTGAACGGCAGGGGCGTGCGCATCCGCTACCCGGACGGCGTGAGCTCGCTGGCAGATGCGAATCTTCGCATCCAGGGATCGCAGAGTGCGCTGCTGCTGAGCGGCGGCATCTTGATCACGCGGTTCACGGTGAGCCCTGATCTGGACGTGGCGGCGCTGGCTTCGCGAGCGACAAAGATGCAGCCGGTGGCGGCGCCGAATGCGCCGTCGAACCATGTGCGACTGGATGTACACATCCTGTCGTCGCCACAGCTGAACTTTCAAAACGCATACGCCAAGCTGGCGGGCGATGTGGATTTGCGGTTGCGTGGAACGCTGGCAACGCCGTCGCTTCTGGGGCGCATCTCGATTACCGAGGGAAGCGCGACACTGGCGGGCACGCGGTACGAACTGCAACGCGGAGACATCACGTTCAACAATCCTGTACGGATCGAGCCCTCGATCGACCTGAATGCGACGGCGCGTGTGGAGGACTACGACATCACGCTGGGTCTGCATGGCTCTCCCGAAAAGCTGAATGTGTCGTACCGGAGCGATCCACCGCTGCCGGAGGCAGACGTGGTTGCGCTGCTGGCGCTGGGGCGCACGCAGAACGAGCAGCATATCTACGGCCAGCAGCAGGAACAGGGTGCGAGCAGCCAGTCGACGGATGTGTTGCTGGGCGGCGCACTGAATGCCACGGTGAGCAGCCGCGTGCAGAAGCTGTTTGGCGCAGGCTCAGTGAAGGTGGACCCAACCTACCTGGGCGCCCTGGGCAACTCCACCACACGCATTACCGTGGAAGAGCAGTTGGGCAAGAACCTTACGCTGACCTACGCCACGGACGTGAATACCACGGCGCAGCAACTGCTTCAGGCAGAAGTCGCGATCAACCGACATGTTTCGCTGCTGGTAACGCGCGACGAGTCGGGCGTGTTCTCCATGGTGGTAAAGGCAACGCGCCGATACCGGTAGCGGATTTTCTCCCGATCGAATATTCAGACCCCAAATGAAGCTCCATCGAAAGATGGAGTGTCCTCTTTTTTCGTGTTGCGTCAAAGACTACACAACCCGGACGCGGGATTCCGTGTCCAATGCAGTGGATGGCCGCGTCCTGGTTCGATGGCCGGCCTCAACGTAAGCCGAAAGGAGTCAGGCATGACAACGAAGTCTGGCGCTGAGCTATTTCACTTCCCTCTCCGGACCGCTGCTGTAGTCGCAGTTGTCGCCGGTGCTTTGATGGTTCTTCCCCAACTTTCGTTTGCTTCTGGCGTGGGCCGCGGCGGCGCGGCTTTATCCGAACAAGATGCGGCCCCACAGGCAAAGGCCAAACTCAACAAGGGGCAGTTCAAGGATGTGCAGGTGCGCGTAGATGCAAACGGCATTGCCACGCTGACCGGCACGGTAACGCTGTATGAGTACAAGGCCGACGCGCAGAAGCGGGTGCACAACGTGAAAGGCGTGGCCGCCGTGCGCAACATGATCGAGGTCGCAGGACCGAGCGTCTCGGACCGCGAGTTGCAGGACAAGCTGGTGGAGAAGCTGAGCTATGACCGTGTGGGCTATGGCAACCTCTTCAACGCCATCTCTGTTCGCGTGGAGAATGGCGTCGCAATCCTGGGCGGACATGCACGCACGGATGTAGACAAGGACTCGGCGGTTGCGCTGGTGAGCACCCAGTCGGGCGTGAAGGACGTAATTGCCGAGATCGAAGTGGACCCGGTGTCGCTGATGGACGATCAGACCAGAATGGCAGTGGCTCGGGCCATCTACGGCTACCCCTCGCTGAACAAGTACGCGATTGACCCGGCGAAACCGATCCGCATTGCCGTGCAGCATGGCAATGTGGAGCTCTACGGCGTGGTGGACTCGCAGACGGACAAGGACACGGCCTTCCTGCGCGCCAACGGTGTACCGGGAATCTTCAGCGTGAAGAACTACCTGCAGGTGGCTGGAGCGGCGTCGGAGTCGGCACAGAGGTAAAACTCAACACAGCAGGGATGACGCCGGGGCTGGATTCAGTCCCGGCGTTTTCATGTGCAAGAAAACACAGCGACATTTACATGGCTGTAATCAAACTCCAGGCATGATTTTCATACACTTTCGGCTATGTCCACCGATGCGCCTCTAACCTATGAGCAAAAACCGGGAGCGACTCCCGACGCTTGGCTGTTTGTCCTTTCGGGTCCGCTTACGCTGCGCAACATGTTCGACCTGCAATCGGCGCTGCGGGGAGCCCCCACGCCTAAGCTGGTGATTTTTGACCTGACGGACGTGCCGTATATGGATTCAGCAGGGATGGGGCTGATTGTGAACCATCACGTCCACTGCCAGGCGCGCGGCTCAAAGCTGGTGGTGGCGGGCGCAAGCAACCGGATTATGGATGTTTTCAAGGTGACCCGGGTGGACTCGGTGCTGGCTCTGGCGCCCACCGCAGAAGCGGCCCAGGCCTGAGCGAAACCGCCGGCTCAAGTACACTGGTGAATGGAGTTATTCGCAGTGGGCTTGCTGGCTAAAACGCGCATTACCCTGGAAATGATCAAGTGGGAGCATTCGATTTTCGCGCTCCCTTTTGCACTGACGGCGACGTTGCTGGCAGCGAACGGATTGCCGCGCCTGGCGACGCTGGGCTGGATCCTGGTGGCGATGGTTTCGGCGCGGTCGTGCGCCATGGCATTCAATCGCTGGGCTGACGCTTCCCTGGACGCCACGAATCCCCGGACAAAGATGCGAGCCATTCCGGCGGGTCTGCTGACGCGCCAGTTCGTGCTTGGCTTCACGATTGTTACCGGGCTGGTGTTTGTGCTGGCGTCGGCGGAGCTGAACCGGCTGACGCTCTATCTCTCGCCGGTGGTGCTGCTGGTGCTGCTGGGCTACAGCTACATGAAGCGATTGACGCGCTGGTCGCACCTGGTGCTGGGACTGGCGCTTGGCCTCGCGCCCTCGGCGGCGTGGATTGCGGTGCGTGGCAGCCTGGATGCGCGGATCATCGTGCTAACGGCGGCGGTGACGCTTTGGGTGGGCGGCTTCGACGTGCTCTATGCCTGCCAGGACGTGGACCACGACCGCAAGGAAAAGCTGCACAGCCTGCCGACCGCGCTTGGGGTCACAGGAGCGTTCTGGGCGGCGCGGCTGATGCATCTGGCCATGCTGGGGCTGCTGGTATGGTTTGCGCTGTTGTTTCACTTCGGCGTGGCTGGCTGGCTGGGGATCGGTATTGCGGCGCTTTTGCTGGGCTACGAGCACGCGATCGTCTCGCCGAAGGATCTTAGCCGGCTGAACGCTGCGTTCTTTACTATGAATGGCGTGATTGCCGCGGTGTTCCTGTGCTTTGTTGCCACGGACCTGTGGCTTCGGAGGTAAGCGACGTATGTCTCCGGCGGAAATACAGAATTCTCCGAGCGGCACGCTATGGTATGGTGCCAGAAGATTTGCGGCAGGCGCGACTGCCGCTGGAGTGTCCACCCCGGCAATGAGAGTTGCGATCCAGGGAGAACCCGGAGCGTTCAGCCACGAAGCGGCGCTGAAGTTTGATGCGGACGCGGCGATTGCGCCGTATTCGCTATCGGCGGACGTGTTTGCTGCGCTCGACGAAGGCCAGGTGGACGTCGCGGTCATACCGATCGAAAACAGCCTTGCCGGGTCGGTGCTGGAGCACTTCGACCTGCTGCTGAAGTACGACGTGCGGGTTGAGCGGGAAGAACTGCTGCGCATCCGGCACAACCTGATCGCGGTTCCGGGCACGAAGATGCGAGAGATTGAGCGGGTGTATTCGCACCCCATCGCTCTGGCGCAGTGCAGGCAGTTTTTTGCTGCACACACTGAGATGGAGGCTATGGCCTTCTATGACACTGCGGGAAGCGTGAAGCACCTGATGGAGCAGCAGGACCGGCAGACGGCGGCCATTGCGAGCCAGCGCGCAGCGGAGGTCTACGGAGCAGAGATTCTGCAGGCGGACCTGCAGGACAACCGCGAGAACTACACACGGTTCTTCCTGGTGAAGCGCTCGGCGGACGTGGTGCAGGCGACAGATGCGAACAAGATCAGCATCGCCTTCTCTGTGGAGAACCGGCCGGGCTCGCTGGTGGCGGCACTGAATGCGCTGTCGGAGCTGGGCACGAACCTGACCAAGATCGAGTCTCGACCTGTGCAGGGACGGCCGTGGGAGTATGTCTTCTACGTCGACTGCCAGATCAGCAGCGCCGCAGAAGGCGCGGCTGCGCTGGCCGCACTCGGTGAGCACTGTGCCATGGTGAAGGAGCTGGGACGCTATCGCGAGGCGCAGAAACCGGAAGAGGCAAAGTAGGCTGAACAGGTTTTTCGCGAGACAAATAAGAAGGGGATGAGCGCTGGCTCATCCCCTTTTCTTGTTCAGATACTGCCGGAGCGGGTTAGAAGTGGTAGGCCACGCCGACGGTGGGAACGAAGATGTTGTACCAGCGTTTGGTGTCCTGGTAGGAGAGGCCGAAGTCCGGAACCTTGGTGACGAAGCCGCGGTATTCAGCGCGGATGTCGAAGCTGGGGCTGATCTCATAGGCGATGCCGGCGCCATAGAGGCCGCCCACGCCGGTCTGCTGCTTCTCGTCCAGATTCTTGGTTCCCGAGTTGCGGATGGGCAGGAAGATCATGACGCCCGGGCCGGCTTCAACGAACGGGTTGAACTTACGGTAGGTGAAGCTGCGCACGTAAGCGAAGGAGATTTCCTGCGAGCGCGTGAGCACCGGATAGTCATTAGTGTTACTGATGACGAAACGAATCTGGTTCTGGTAGGTGACACCGTAGTTGGCTTCCAGCGCGCTGGAAGGCGTGAGCATGAACCTGTAGCTGGCGAGCGCTCCGTAACCGGCAGTGGAGTGAACCTGCACATCGGTAGATGAGGCGACAAATGGCTCAACCAGGGCAGATCCGCTCAGGCTGATGTCCTGTCTGCTCTCCTGGGCGCGGCCTGCCGCCGCAAATGCGGCCAGCAAGAAAACAACAAAGGCGATCTTCTTCATTCGGTGTAGAACCTCGCGACTGCCCAACCGTCTGGCCGGCAACCAACTTCGTGATTCCGGTGCGCCGGTTCGTGCCGGGCCCCGCTCTCAGCATTGTAAATGGCCGGAACGGGGTTGCGGCAGATGGACTTGCACCGGGTACTTGCTTTACGGCCTTAGACGCGTCAAAAAGCGATTAGGCACTTGACGGAAAGCTGGATTTCATTGCAGCCGCGCCGATTTTATCCGGCGCGCTCGGCATGGTAGTAGAAGGGCGGCCCTTTCTCTTCAGCCAGGTTGCGGACAGTTTTTAAAAATGCCCGGGCGGCATAACTAAGCGTGGCCTGGCGGCGGTGCACGAGGCGGAGCACGCGCTTCATCTCGAGCTCGTCGACGGCCACGCGGACCAAGTCTCCAGTTTCGAGCTCGCGCGCTACGGTGAGGTGCGGAACCAGGGCGACGCCGTCGCCCATAGCCACGAAGCGCTTGATGGCTTCGATGGTCGGCAGTTCAATGCCCATGTTCAGAGGCGTGCGATAGCGTTGGAAAGCCTCGATGACCTTGCGCCGCAGAGGCGAAGCGACATGGTGCGCGATGAAGTTCTGCTGGCCGAGCTGGCTGATGGAGAGGCGCTCGGCTTTGGCCAGCGGGTGGCTGGGGCTCATGATCAAAGCGAGGCTGTCACCATATACGGCGATGGAGCGGAAGTGCGCGGGGTCGGGCCGGTAGGACATGACGCCGATCTCGAAGGTGCGGAGATTGAGCTCGTCTGGAATATGGCTGGCGAGTACGCGATGCACGGTGACGTTGATGTGCGGGAACTGGCAGCGGAAGATGTCGATGGCCGGCAGCAGGTACATACAGGTGTATTCGTTGGCGGCGAGCTGAAGCTGGCCGCGCTCGAGGCTCTTGAGCTCGCCGAGCGCGCTGGTGGCCTCGCGGCGCAGGGCAAGCAGGCGCAGGGCGTAGTCGCGCAGCAGCACACCCGCGGCAGTGAGCGAGCCGTCGCGGGCGGCGCGATCGAAGAGCGTTTCGCCTACGGCCTCCTCAAGCTTGCGGATGACCTGGCTGATGGCCGGCTGGGTGCGATGGAGGCGTTGCGCGGCACGGGAGAAGCTGCGCTCTTCGGCAACAGCGAGAAATGTCTCCAACTGGTTGAGATCCATTATGATGATGCCCTCGACTGTATAATGAATTGTAATCGATTACCCAAGAATAATAACTTTGCGTTATACGGGATCGATACGAGAGACTGGAAGCCGTGGAAGCACGCTTCCACTGGCAGGCAAAAGGATGAGCACAGATCACGTAGCATTTTTTGACACGACCTTGCGCGACGGCGAGCAGTCGCCGGGTTGCAGCATGACGACACAGGAAAAGCTGACGATGGCCCACGCGCTGGAAGACCTCGGCGTGGACATCATCGAGGCCGGGTTTGCGATGGCCTCAGAAGGCGACTTCGCCGCCATTTCAACCATTACGCAGGCCATCCGCAAGCCGCGCATTGCCTCATTGGCCCGCGCCAAGACCGAAGACATCGAGATGGCCGCACGCGCCGTTCAGTTTGCGGACCGCGCGCGCATCCATGTGTTTCTGGCGGCAAGCGACCTGCACCTTGAGTACAAGCTGAAGATCGGCCGCCAGCAGGCGCTGGACCTGACGGGCGAATCGGTTCGGCTGGCACGCTCGCTGGTGGACAACGTGGAGTTCTCGCCGGAGGATGCAACGCGCGCGGATCGTGACTTCCTGGTTGAGATGGTGCGCGTGGCTGTGGAAGCGGGTGCGACGACCATCAACATGCCAGATACGGTGGGCTACACGACGCCAGAAGAGTACGGCGCGATGTTTCGCGAAGTGCGCGAGAGGATTCCTGCGATCGACGAGCAGGGCGTGATTCTCTCCTCGCACTGCCACGACGATCTTGGGCTGGCGGTGGCGAACTCGCTGGCTGCGATTGCAGCTGGTGCGCGGCAGGTTGAGTGCACGATCAACGGCATTGGCGAGCGCGCGGGCAACGCATCGCTAGAAGAGATTGCTGCGGCGCTCTACGTGCGCGGCGACCGCTACGGCGTGAACACGGACATCAAGCTCGACAAGCTGTATCCGACGAGCGAAGTGCTGGGGCAGATCATCACCTTCAAGCCCTCGCCAAACAAGGCCATCGTGGGCGCAAATGCCTTTGCGCACGAGTCGGGCATCCACCAGCACGGCATGCTGGCCAACCCGCTGTGCTACGAGATTATGACTCCGGCGCTGGTGGGCGTGAGCCGCACGCATCTGGTGCTCGGCAAGCACTCGGGGCGTGCTGCATTGCGTCACCGGCTGGAGCAGCTGGGCTTTGCGCTGACGCGCGAAGAGCTGCAGCAGACCTACTATCGCTTTGTGGCCATGGCTGACCGAAAGAAAAACATCTACGACCAGGATTTGATCGGAATACTACCGGATTCGATTCGCGAGAAGCGTCACGAGCCGGTGGCGGAGTTGGATTGAGTGGACAAATAACAATTGCGATCCGTAGAGCCACTTACATGGCTCTATTGGGATTGGTAGCCACAGTTTTAGTCTGGATTGTGGCTTTTCGGAGCCCTCGCTGGGTTGCACCGATCTTTGAGCCACTTTTTACGATCGGCTCACTATTGGAGATCGCACTGACGCCAGGTGCCCCGACCCGTACGCCAGAGATTGGGATAATTGTCTTAGGGTATGTTGTCAATTTTGTTATTACATGGGCGCTAATGACACTGTTTGTCGGATTCGTTATGCGCCTAATCTCAAAAGGAAGAGTGTCAGCTTGAACCTAAAGATTCTTGTGACGGCCGGCGATGGTATCGGCCCCGAGGTAACCGCTGAGGCGGTTGCGCTGTTGAAAGAGATTGCCGCCGCTGGCGGGCACGACTTCACGTTCACTGAAAAGCGCATTGGCGGCGTGGCGATTGTGCAGGACGGCACTCCGCTGCCTGAAGACACGCTGAAGGCTGCGCTTGAGTCGGACGCTGTTCTGCTTGGCGCTGTGGGCGGCAACGAGTTCAATTCCCTGCCCCCGAACGCGCGGCCTGAGGCGGGCCTCTTGAAGATTCGCGCGGAGCTGGGTGGCTTTGCGAATCTGCGCCCTGCGTTTGCCTTCAAGGAGCTGGCGGTAAACAGCCCGCTGCGTCCAGAGGTGATCGACAACGCCGACATTCTGTGCGTGCGCGAGCTGCTGGGCGGCCTCTACTTCGGCCAGCCGCGCGAGTGGAACAAGGCGCTGGCAGAAGCGTGGAACACGATGCGCTACACCGCACCTGAGGTAGAGCGCGTAGCGCGCATTGCCTTCCAGCTTGCGCAGAAGCGCCGCAAGAAGCTGACCAGTGTGGACAAGGCCAACGTGCTTGAGGTGTCGCAACTGTGGCGCGCAACGGTGACCGAGGTTGCGAAGGAGTTCCCTGACGTAACGCTCGAGCACCAGTATGTGGACGCGATGGCAATGCACCTGATGACGCGTCCGCGCGACTTTGACGTGGTGCTGACGGAGAACCTGTTCGGCGACATTTTGTCCGACGAGTCAGGCGTGATTACCGGCTCGCTGGGCATGCTGCCCTCGGCCACGATTGGCGGCAAGGTAAATCTGTACGAGCCGGTGCACGGCTCGGCACCGGATATCGCGGGCAAGGGTCTGGCGAATCCGCTTGGCGCGATTCTGACGGCTGCGCTGATTCTGCGCCACTCGGCCGGGCTTGAAACTGAAGCCGCTGCAATTGAAGCAGGTGTTCGCAATGTGCTGGAGCAGGGCTTCCGCACGCCGGACCTGGCACGCGGCAACACGAAGGACTTCACCGTGCTCTCAACCAAAGAGATGGGCGCAAAGGTGCGCGAGACGGTGAAGGCGTCGCTCGTTCACGCATAACGATTTGAGGAGAATTGATGAGTTCCGTACCGAAGACATTGTTTGAAAAGGTGTGGGAGCAGCACCTGGTGGTGGAGCCGAAGGGCGAGCCCGCGCTGCTCTACATCGACTTACAGTTGTTACATGAAGTAACCTCGCCGCAGGCCTTTGAAGGGCTGCGACTGGCGGGCCGCAAGGTGCGCCGTCCCGATCGCTCGGTGGCAACGGTGGACCACAACGTGCCGACGACGCTCGAAGGCCGTCTGAACATCGTGGACCCGATCTCGGCCACGCAGATTGCCACGCTGCGCAAGAACTGCGCGGAGTTTGGCGTGGAGCTGTATGACGTGGACTCGCCAAACCAGGGCGTGGTGCACGTGGTTGGCCCTGAGCTTGGCCTGACGAAGCCAGGTATGACGATTGTGTGCGGCGACTCGCACACCTCGACGCACGGTGCGTTTGGCGCGCTGGCGTTCGGCATTGGAACCAGCGAAGTAGAGCACGTGCTGGCGACGCAGACACTGCCGCAGTCGAAGCCGAAGACTTTCCTGATCCGCGTAGACGGCGAGCTGCCAAAGGGCGTGACGGCGAAGGACATCATCCTCGCCATCATTGGCAAGATTGGCACCGACGGTGCGACAGGCTGTGTGATTGAGTACGCTGGTTCAGCGATTCGTTCGCTCTCGATGGAAGGCCGCATGACGGTCTGCAACATGAGCATCGAAGCGGGCGCGCGCGCGGGCATGATCGCGCCGGACGAGAAGACGTTCGAGTACCTGAAGGGCCGCCGCTTTAGTCCGAAGGGTGCGGACTGGGATCGCGCGGTGGCGGAGTGGAGCAAGTTGCCGACGGATGAAGACGCGAAGTTCGATCGCGAATTGGTGATCGATGCTGCGACGCTGGTTCCTTACGTGAGCTGGGGCACGAGCCCGGGCATGGTCGCTCCGGTGACGGCCGCGGTGCCGAACCCGGCACTGGCGACGAACGAGCTGGACCGCAAGTCCTTCGAGCGCGCGCTTGAGTACATGGGCCTGACAGCGGGGACCCCTCTAGAAGAGGTCGTGATCGACCGTGTGTTTATTGGCTCATGCACCAACGGACGCATCGAGGATCTGCGCGCGGCGGCACGCATTGCGAAGGGGCACAAGGTCTCGTCGCATGTGAGTGCGATGGTGGTGCCGGGTTCGCAGTTGGTGAAGGCTCAGGCAGAGGAAGAAGGCCTGGACGTGATCTTCAAGGAAGCTGGATTTGAATGGCGCGAGCCAGGCTGCTCGATGTGTCTCGGCATGAACCCGGACATTCTTTCGCCGGGCGAGCGTTGCGCTTCGACTTCGAACCGCAACTTTGAAGGACGCCAGGGACGCGGCGGACGCACACACCTGGTGAGTCCGGAGATGGCCGCGGCGGCCGCGATTGCCGGGCACTTTGTCGATATTCGCAACTGGGAAGTTCGTGAAGAGGTGGTGGCCTAATGCAACCGTTTCGTACTGTCACATCGCTGGCCGCACCGCTCGATCGCCCCAACGTCGACACGGACCAGATTATTCCGAAGCAGTTCCTGAAGCGCATTGAGCGCACGGGCTACGGCGACTTCCTGTTCTTCGACTGGCGGCAAACGCCTGAGGGTGAACCGGTCGCGGATTTCGTGCTGAACGATCCGCGCTACAAGGGCGCGCAGATTCTGGTGGCGAGAAAGAACTTCGGCTGCGGCTC
>DATMUN010000425.1:0-4889 GCA_035563895.1 Occallatibacter sp.
CGCCCGCCTCCACCACCAGCGCCGTCGGCTCCAGCGTGAACTCCCACTCCTGCACCGCATCCGCCGCGTAGCTCTTGTCTCTGAACAACCACGAACTCCGCGCAATCCCGATCGACACAAACTCCGCACGTCCCGCCGCCGTCACGCGCACCAGCTTTGCCGTCAGATCCGCATGCTTCGCGCTCGTCGCCGCAAACAGCCGCACCCGCGGTTGCCCCACAATCTCCATCGCTCGCAGCGCAGGCTCCGTCGAATACACCAGCAGATTGTTCCCCATCTCCAGCGCCGCCTGGTCCATCGGTCCGCTCAGCGCCTGCGGCCCACCCGGCGCCATCACCGGCACCTCCGGGTCGTACACAAACACATCGTGCAGCTCATCCGTCTCGGGCGCATCCAGCGTCAGCGCACCATCGCCCTTGCGCGCATTCGCGTTGCCCTTCGAGTGCAGATACAGCGCCGTCTCCGCCGCCTCCGGCCACTCATCCAGCGCGCGCCACTCGTTCTTCCCCAGCGCGAAGTACCGCACCCGCGGCTCATCCGCAAACGTCTCCGCATCCTTCAGCCAATGATCGAACCAGCGCAGCAGAATCACGTCCGTATTCAGATTCGCCGCATCGCCGAGATTCGTATCGCCCACGCGATCGCCCCATGGAATATGCACCCACGGCCCCGCAAGCAGATACTGGTTCTCCCGCGCAAACTCCGTCGCCGCACCCTTACGCAACGCCACGTACCCGGCAATCGAGCCCTCAAGATACGTGTCATACCAACCCGAGATATGCAGCGCCGGCGCCGCGATCCTGTCGATCCGCATGCTGATGTCCTGCTCGCTCCAATACGGCCCCGCCTCGCGATGCGCAAACCAATCGCGCACATACCCCGGCAACTCCGCATCGGCAATCGCCGCGTGTTCCGCATACGGCGCCGTCACAGACTGCGCGCGAATGTTCGCCCACGCCGCCTCCTGCCTGTCGCTCGCAGTACGCAGTCCCTTGCGCCGCGCATCCTCGCGCAGCATCTGCACGCCCCACCCCAGCGACGACGCCAACCGCAGCGCACCCTGGTGATAAAACCACCCGTGATACAAGTCCGCCGCCGTCATATGCGGCGCAATGCACACGAGCCCCTCAGGCTGCTCCGCTGCTGCCAGCAGTTGCGTCGATCCCTGGTACGAGAACCCGTACATCCCGATGCGCCCATTGCACGCCGCATGCCCGCGCAGCCATGCAATCGTTTCCGCACCATCGCGCCCTTCGTTGCGAAACGGATAGAACTCACCCTCCGAGTCGCCGCGCCCGCGCACATCCTGAATCGCAACGTGATAACCTCGCCGCGCCCACCACACCGGATGCGCGTACACCACCGTCGACGCAATATCGCGCCCATACGGCTGCCGCATCAGCAGCGTCGGCCAAGATCCTTCACCAGCTGGCCCGTCTATCGCTGGGTAGTAGTGATCCGAAACCAGCGTCACGCCATCGCTTAGCCGGCACCGCACACCGCGCTCCAGCCGCACGCCGTTGCCGCAGTCCACCAATGCCATCCGTCAGGCTCCGTGTCTCGGCGTAAAGTTGTACATCGCCACCAGCAACTCCGCAATGCGCGCGCTCGCGTCGTCGCTCCAGCGCTCGCCCCGCTCCGCCGTCGCCGCCGTCGGATCGCCCAGCACACCGCTCGGCGCAATATCCCGCGTCAGCCACGCAAAGTTCGCTGACGATCCCTCCGGCTTCAACACCTCGCCATCATCCACACGCGCAATGTAGTTCGCCGTGTACTCATCCGTATGCACCAGCGTCGGCGTCGCATGCAACAGAAACGCCGTCTCAATCTCGCCCGCATGAAATCCATACGTGCGTTCCTGTTCGCTCACACCCTCAAACTTCGCGCCCGGCGAACCAAACAGCGTGAATGTCCGCAGCCCGAACTCCGCACGCAGATCGCGCGCCATCACGTCCACCAGCGACGTGTTCCCGCCATGCGTGTTGTAGAGCGCCACTTTCTTGAAGCCGCTCGCCGCAATGCTCGCGCCCAGGTCCCGCACCACCGCCATAAACGTCTGCGCACTTACTGACAGCGTCCCCGGAAATCCAATATGCTCGTTGCTTTTCCCGTAACACACCGGCGGCAGCGCATAGATCGCAAGCTCCGGCGCAATCCTGGCAAGCGCCTTCCCCAACAGCAGATTGTTGATCAGCGTGTCCGTTGCCAGCGGCAGATGATGCCCATGCTGCTCCACAGCCGCCGTCGGCAACACCAACAGCGTCTCTTCGCGCGGCAGCGCGTCCACCTGCTTCCATGTCAGATAAGCAAAGTTGCGTTCATCTGGAACCCACGTCTTCACTGCGCCACCACCTTTTCAAAGCTCATCATCTTCCCCGGATTCAGCAGCCCCCGCGGATCATACTTCTGCTTCGCAAGCAGCTGCACATGGTCCTCGCGGAACCGTCCCCCATCCTCCAGCGTGTTCACATGCGGATTGGCGACGAACACCCCAATCGCGCGGCAGAACGCAATCATCTCGTTCAACCGTTCCTCTGTCGTGAACCGCACCACCGGAATCGCAATCGGCGACACCACTCCGTCGCTGGTCTTCATAAACTCGATGTGAAACCAGATCTCCTCGCCAAACTTCTCGCGCAGCAGCCTGAACTGTTCCCTGCACTCCGTCGGCGAAAATCCGCACTGCAGATACGTGTACTCCGGGTCCGCCTTCATCGCCCACAGCGTCGTGTGGTTCCACGTGTAGTCGCTCAGCAGCGGCTGCGTGCGCGGCCCTTCATACGCGCCCGCAAATGTCATCTCGCCGCCCGCCTCTGCCACCGCAGCACGCAACGCATCCATCTGCTCCGTCGCAATCATCACCAGCGCCATCGCCTTGCCTTCGCGCACCACCTGCCTGATCGGCGCGAAGTACGAAGGCAGCGGCCACTCGAACACCGTCGCCAGCCGCTTCGTCCATGCCGCATCCGTCGCAATCTTCTCGGTAAACGTAAACGCCGCGTCAAACGTATCGAACACCGCCGTCGCCTGCGTCCACGCCACTGCCGGAGCCAACGCAAACCAGATGCGCGTCAGCACGCCGTTCGTTCCCCACGCGTGCAGAATCTCGTGCACCGCCGCGCCCTCATGCAACACCACGCGCGGCTCTTCCTCCATCGTCACCACCTCAAACGCACGCACCGTGTCGAAGTCCCGCAGCCCGCCATGCGTCACCGAACCAATGCCGCCCGAGCCTCCCGCCAGAAACCCGCCCACCGTCGCCTTCGCCAGCGTCGAGGGATACATGCGCAGCTCCCATCCCTGCTTGCGCGCTTCAGTCTCGAGCACACTCAGCCGCAGCCCCGGCCCGCACACCACCACGCCGTCTGCAGTAATCTCTTCCAGCGCATCCATCTGTGAGAGGTCCAGAACGATCCCTCCTTCCAGCGGCACGCACTGCCCGTAGTTGCCCGTGCCCGCGCCGCGCACCGTCACCGGAATCGCCTCGTGCCCCGCATAGCGCAGCACCTCTTTCACCTCGTCCGTCGTGCGCGCCTGCACCACCACTTCGCCGCACTTGTCTTTCAAGAGCGGCCGCAGCACCGGCGAGTACCAATAAAAGTCATGCGACAGCCGATCCAGCACCGCCGGCGCCGTCAGCACGCGCGCCGCGTCGCCCAGCAGCCGCGTCAATTCGTCAATTTGTCCTGCATTCATGGGGAAGCCTGTACTGTGCTCTAGTAGTTCGCCTTACTTCTTTCTGCGCGTCTGCCACTTCCGAATCGCGCGCAGCATTCTCGCATCGGTAAAAATCGCGTAGCACTCATCGCGCAGCAGCGGCCCCTCCACCACGCACTTCATGTCGCTACGCGCAGCCACCTCTATTGCCGGAATCTGAATCTGGCTGAAGTGCCGGTTCGCGTCCTCAATCGTCGCGCCATACACCACGCGATCCATGCCCGCCCACAGTGCAGTACTCATGCACATTGGGCAGGGCTCGCATGTCGTGTACAGCGTGTAGCCTTTCAGCGACAGCGTCTTCAGCCGCTTCGTCGCCAGCCGAATCGCCCTCACCTCCGCATGCGCGCTCGGGTCAAACTCGCCGGCAACGTTGTTCAGCGCATGCAGCAGCGGCTTGCCCGTACGCGTCTCCACAATCGCCGCGCCAAACGGCCGCGGCCTCTCCGTCGCGAGCGAGCGCGCCGTAAACGCAACAAGCGCCTTCATGCGCTGCGTATCCCGGTCAACTTGTGTTGTGTGCTTTCCAGCAGGGCGGGGCGAAGAGATCGAAACAACTCCCATATCCGAACGTACCACGCGCACTCACTCGGCCTCGTCGCAATCTCGCCAGTCTTTATGCGGTCTTTATGCGTTTGAAGCACGATCGAAATCCACGCCCTACAATCTCAACATGTGTTCACTCTCGTGGCCGTTGCGCGCGCTTCACACAGCTCTCGTCGAAGGCTGCATCACGCCCACGCAACTCGCCGCCGAAGCACTCTCGCACGCCAGCTCCAACGCCAGCCGTAACACCCACCTCTGGCGCGATCCTGCATGGACGCTCGCCGAAGCCGGTCGCGTGCAACACGCGCCGACCCGTTCGCCACTCTGCGGTCTCCCCATCTCCGTCAAAGACTGCTTCGATCTCGCCGGTGCGCCCACATCATGCGGCGTGCGCTTCTATCGCGATCTCCACGGCCCCGCATCCGCGGACTCCTGGCTCGTCGCGCAACTCCGTGCTCTCGGCGCCGTCATCACCGGCAAGACGCATCTGCATCCTCTCGCCTACGGCATCACCGGCGAGAACCCCGAGTTCGGCGACTGCGTGCAGCCCGGCGATCCCGCATCTCTCACCGGCGGCTCCTCCAGCGGTGCCGCAGCCAGCGTGCTTGAGGGCTCCGCCGTCGCCG
>DATMUN010000426.1:0-7312 GCA_035563895.1 Occallatibacter sp.
GCAAGATGTTTGCCTATGTGATAGCTGGCGCGCGTCTGCTTGTCACTCATACCAACTATGGCGATGACCTGTGCTGACTGCAACATCTCTTCGATAACATCTGGATCGTTAGACATGGCGCTCCGTAAGACTACACGTCGAGATCATCATCGCCGCTGGCCGCAACGGCAGTGCCGCGGCGCTTGGCCAGCAGATAACCGCGCAGGAACGGCTCAAGATAACCGTCGAGCACCTTGTCCACATCGCCCACTTCCACCTTGGTGCGGTGGTCCTTGGCCATGCGATAGGGCTGCAGCACGTATGAGCGAATCTGCGAGCCGAAGTTGATCTCGAGCTTCGAGTCTTCGAGCTTCTTCGACTCGGCACGCTTCTTTTCAAGCTCATGCTCGTAGAGGCGCGAGCGCAGCATCTTCATCGCCTTCTCGCGGTTCTTGTGCTGCGAGCGCTCGTTCTGGCACTGCACCACGATGCCGGTGGGAAGGTGCGTCATGCGCACGGCGGAGTCGGTGGTGTTGACGTGCTGGCCGCCTTTGCCGCCGGAGCGATAGGTATCGATGCGCAGGTCTTCCATCTTGAGATCGACCTGAATGGAGTCGTCGATCTCCGGCGAGACGAACACCGATGCGAACGACGTGTGGCGGCGCTTGGCGGAGTCGAACGGTGAGATGCGCACCAGGCGATGCACGCCGCTCTCGCCCGCGAGCAGGCCGAAGGCGTATTCGCCGGTGATGGTGAAGGTGGCGGACTTAATGCCGGCCTCTTCGCCGTCCTGGTAGTCGTTGATCTCGGTCTTGAAGCCCTGCTGCTCGGCCCAGCGCGTGTACATGCGCATGAGCATCTCGGCCCAGTCCTGGCTCTCTGTACCGCCTGCACCGGGATGCACGGTCACGATGGCGTTGAGCGGATCGGCCTCGCCGGAAAGCATAGTGCGCGCTTCGAGTTCTTCAGCGTAGGCGGCGAGCCCGGTCACGTCACGTTCGAGATCGCCGAGAACGTCTTCGCCCTCGCGTGCCAACTCGAAGTAGGCATCGATGTCACCGGTGCGGCGCACCAGTTCATCGTCGCTGGCAACCAGCGCCTCAAGGCGCTTGCGGTCACGCATCAACGGCTGGCTGGCGGCGGGGTCAGACCACATGGCCGGATCGGCCAGCCTGGTTTCTATCTCAGAAAGCTCCCTGCGAATGCGGGCAGGGTCAAAGATACTCCCGCAGGTCGCGGACTTGATCGCGTACAGGGGCGTAGGCGAATTCGAGATCATTCAACGTCATGGTGATCTTCAGGACCTGTCTTTGCTTTGAGTTGCGGGTACTGCGCCGGCGCGCTGCGCCCACACGATGAACCCTACAGTCAGTATGGCACAGAGCCACGCAAACACGTCGCCGTGCGCGGTATAGAAGGTCACATCGCTGCGAAAGCCGTACTGCGCTGACAGCGCGTCAACAACGTGACGCGGAATGCTCTGACGGACGCGGCCGTAGGGGTCGATGGCGGCCGTGACGCCGTTGTTTGTATCGCGTAACAGCCAGCGGCGGTTCTCGATAGCGCGCATGCGAGCCATGTTCAGGTGCTGCCACGGAGCACTGGTGTCGCCGTACCAGCCATCGTCGGAGATGTTGACGAAGACCTCGGCTCCGTTCTTCGCGATCTGACGCACCTCGTCGGCAAAGACTGACTCATAGCAGATGAAGATGCCGTAGCGATGGCCGTTGACGAGAAACGCTCGGCGTTCAGCACCGCGTGAGAACTCGCTGACGCGGCCGGTGAGCTTGTGCGCAAAGAAGAGCAGATCCTTGAAGGGGATGTACTCGCCGAAGGGCACGAGGTGGATCTTGTCGTAGCGGCCGAGGCGCGTGCCGTCCGCAGAGATGACGAGCGCCGAGTTGTAGCTGCGATAGCCATCCGGTGTTGCGTCCACACCGAGTGCTCCGGTGATGACCGGCGCGTGCGCCGCGAGGGCCACACTGGCCAGGCCGCTCTGCACGCGCGGTTCAGTCTCAATGAAAGGCGCGGGCGACTCAGGCCACACGACCATATCCGGGTATGTGACCCACGGCGGACAGACGACCTCGCCCTGCGAGGCGCCCGTCTGCGGAGTTCCGGCGATGTACTTCTTGCAATTCTTCTGCGCAAGGCTCTGGAACTGTGAGATGTGGCGATTCCACTCCGGACCGGACCAGTCGTTGTCCGCGCCTACGTCGAGGTTGGGCTGCACGAGCACCGCAGTAGCAGACGCCGGTGAAGCCGGGACCGGCAAACAAGCGCTGCCGAAGCCGACGGCGAACAGCACAACGCCCGCAATTCCGGAAACCAGCTTTACTCGCCTGGTATCGAGAAGGAACGCACCAGCCAGCAGCGCATTCGCGCTGACCAGCAGGAAGCTGATGCCGTAGACGCCGGTCACCGTCGCCAGATGCGTAATGAATGCGTTGTCCACCTGTGAGTAGCCGAGCTGATCCCACGGCACGCTGGTGATGCGCGCGGCGGCCAACTCCAGCGTGGCCCACACGAACGGCGCGGCAACCAGAGCAAGCCGTGGTCCGCTCGATGCACGACGGATCGCCGCAAGGATGAGTGCGAAGAAGCCCCAGTAGAGGCCGAGTACGAGGCTGAAAGCGATGAGCAGCAGCGTGGGAGCTGCTAGTGGCATATCGCCGTAGCGCATCATGGTGTCGCGCACCCAGTAGCAGTTGCCGCAATACCAGAGGAAACCTGCGAGATAGCCGACGAGAAACGTGCGCCGCAGCGGACGCGGGCCTGCCGCTGTGCGCAGGATGGCCCATAGCAGCGGGGCGAGTCCGACCCATGCAAACAGTGCGCGCCACGGCGGCAAGGGACCAGCTAGCGGAAACGGAAGTTCAAGCAAACCGGCCGAGAGTCCTGCGGCGGCCCAACACTGCCACGATGTGCGCTGCATGCTGCCGCAAGTGTATCGCAGCACTGCGTCTTGCGTGGGGTGCGGACGGCGTGCCGAATCTTCTTGCTGACAGAAGACAAAATAACGCTACAATTCTTGCATGCATCAACTTGTCAGCATTGGCTTCCGTTTGCTGGAGGTTTTGTTTTTCTCCGGACTGATCGGGTCGTCCATCGTCGTGTTCATCAGCTTTATTGAAGACGCGCGCGAGCTTCGCGGCGACGAGTAATCCCCATGCGGAACCTCCGCTTGAGTACCTAACCTGTTTCCTTTGAATCTTTGTGCCATTTTCATTGACTGGGAACCGGATGGGCAATACACTCAGCCGAGGGCGCAGGTAAGTGACGCTCTGACAACCTGGAAAGCCCGGACTGTTCGCCGGCGAATGTAGATGGCATCTTCTTCAAGAACGACTGTAGCCCCGCCCTCGGACCGTGTCCGCCTGATCGTGGCATCTTCCGTGATGCTGACGTTCATCTCCTTCTGGCGCGCCGCGGCTATCGTTCTCAACGACCTCGGATCATCCGCGTTCTATGCAGGCGGCATCGCCGAGCAGGCGATTGGCCCCGCAGCGCCCTGGTTCATTCTGGGTATCATGCTGTTCAGCTTCTCGGTGCGTGCCGTTTACGTCGAGAGCTGTTCGATGTTCACGCGCGGCGGCGTTTATCGTGTCGTGAAAGAAGCACTCGGCGGAATGTTCGCCAAGGTCAGCGTGTCGGCGCTGATGTTCGACTACATCCTCACCGGCCCCATCTCCGGCGTGTCTGCCGGACAATACATCACTGGCCTGATGAACGAACTGCTGAAGGTGGCAAACACCAGCCACTGGCTGCCGCCGGCATTGATGGATGCGCATGGGCAGGCCTTCCAGTTCAACGTGGATCACACTTCGGCCGTGTTTGCCGCCGCGGTCACGATCTACTACTGGTGGCAGAACATCAAGGGCATCGAGGAATCCAGCGACAAGGCCCTGCGCGTTATGCAGATCACGACCGTGATGGTGGTGATCCTGTTTATCTGGGGCGCGTATTCGCTGATGATTCGCGGCATTCACCTGCCGCCTTTCCCGACACCAGCGAACCTCAAGTTCAGCGATGATGCACAGGGCTTCCTGCGTGGCTCCGGACTGCCCATCTTCGGCATGTTCGGCATTCTGATGGCCTTCGGGCACTCGATTCTGGCCATGAGCGGCGAGGAAAGCCTGGCGCAGGTCAATCGCGAGATTCAGCATCCCAAGCTCAAGAACCTGAAGCGCGCCGCGATCGTCATCGCGATCTACAGCCTGATCTTTACCGGCGGCGCCACGCTGCTGGCGTCGATGCTGATTCCAACCTACGAACGCACCCATATCTATCAGGACAACCTGATCTCGGGCCTTGCGATGTACATGGCCGGGCCAATGTTCTGGCGCATCGCCTTCCGCATCTTCGTGGTGTTTGTCGGCTTCCTGATCCTGTCCGGTGCGATCAACACGTCGATGATCGGATCGACCGGCGTGCTGATGCGAGTGGCTGAAGACGGCGTGCTGACCGACTGGTTTCGCAAGCCGCACCCACGCTTCGGCACCAGCTATCGCATCGTGAATCTGGTCTTCGGCCTGCAGATGTTCACGATCATCGCCACACGGGGCAACGTCATCACCCTGGGCGAGGCATATGCATTCGGCGTGATCTGGTCGTTCACCTTCAACAGCCTAGCAATGCTCGTTCTGCGATGGAAATACCATGGCGAGCGCGGCTGGAAGGTTCCGCCGAACATCAAGATCGGCAACACAGAGATTCCGGTCGGCCTCATCTCGGTCTTCTTTGTGCTGCTGGCCACGGCCATCACCAACCTGTTTACAAAGTCGGTTGCGACCGTCAGCGGCCTTATCTTCGCAGCGGTATTCTTCGTAATCTTCACCGTCTCTGAGCGCCAGAATCTGCGCAAGCACGCCCTCACGGCGCGGCAGATGAAGGACCACTTCCAGCTTGAGCATCAGGACACCATCAGCCGCGAGTCGGTCGCGATTCGGCCGGGCGCCATCATGGTTACGATGCACGACGCGGCCAATCCCGTGGCCCTCAAGTGGGTGCTCTCGCGAACCAAGACGGAAGATCGCGATGTCATCGTGCTGAGCGTGCGCATGATGGGCGTGGGCGGTCCCGAGTATCTTGCTGCGGAGCAGCAGAGTTTTAGCGAGCACGAACAGATGCTCTTTACCAAGGCCGTTTCCGTGGCCGAGAGCTTTGGCAAGAAGGTCTCCCTGCTCGTGGTTCCTGCAGGCGACATCTTTGCCGCGCTGGCTCAGGGCGCTAACTCGCTCGAGGTGGATTCTGTTGTCTCCGGCCTTTCAAGCTCGATGACCGCCGAGGAGCAGGCGTACCACCTCGGTCAGGCGTGGGAGGCGCTGCCGGAGCCCAAGCGGCAGTTCAACTTCTTCGTCGTCAGCCCTGAGGGCGAGACCAAGGTCTTCTACATCGGGCCGCACGCGCCGACGCTCAGCCCGGACGACGTGCAGCTGGTGCACCGGCTCTGGCTGAATATGCGCCGCGATCCCAGCGTTCAGGATCTGCACCACAGTGACATCATCACCTATGCGCTCTCGCGCCTTGCCGGGCAGTATGCACGCGAGAAGGCCGAGATCCTGCGCGAGCTGAAGACCTATCGCGCCGCAGAGGCCGCCACACTGCGTATGGGCACCCATGAATACTCAAACTATTCTCAGGGTGGAAACAGCGCTGACTCAGTGCCTCCGGCCCCACGTCCTACACACGGACTGTAATGGCGCACATCAGCCAGCGAATCTGACTGCGGGGCTGCACGCTTACCCCACTTACTCTGTCGAATAAATCGACGGCACTCCTCGCTCGGTATTCAACTTAGCCGGTGAGGAGCCGCTCTGGCGTTCCTTAGTCGATTATTTACCGTGACGAAATAAGTTACGCAAAAAAACGCCGGATTTTCGCAAATACGCCTGATTTCCCTGAGATCGTTACCATGAGTAGTAAACAAATGTAGCCGCGAGGTAATCAAAATTGTTTGTAAAGTAGTCTATAGTTGGGTAATGTCTAAATCAGACTGAAAAGCTGCAGATGCTGTTAAGTAGCGAGCGCTATCTGTTCACTGCAGCGTTCTCTGAGAATCAAAAGCACGATCAGGAGGAACGGTGGGAGTATCAGAAATACTGGCACACATCGATCGCGAGATTGCACAGCTGCAACAGGCGCGAGCGCTTCTTACGGGTGGATCAGCGAAAACAACTTCCGTCGCCAAGAAAGCGACCAAGAAGAAGAGAAACCTGACGCCGGAAGGCCGTAAGCGGATTGCAGAGGCGGTGAAACGCCGCTGGGCAAAGCAGAAGAGAGCAGCGGCCGAGTAGAGCCGGGCAGTGAACAAAAGGAGAGGGGCGGCAGATCTGCCGCCCCTCTCCTTTTGTTCTGGCTAAACTGTCTGACCAGGAACCCAGTCCACTACGTTGTAGTCACTGCCGAGCAGGGTTGCCAGTTCTGCTGGAGTGCCTTTGAGCGGAGGAAAGGTTCCGAAGTGAATTGGCAAGATTGTTGGAGCCGTCACCAGGCGCGCTGCCAGTGCTGCTTCCTTCGGACCCATCGTATAGAAGCCGCCGATGGGTAAGACCGCCACCTCAGGATGATAGAGCTCGGCGATCAGCTTCATATCTCCGAACACATTCGTATCCCCGGCGCAGTAAATCACCGGCCCGCCACTAATTGTCAACACAAACCCGGCAGCTACACCGACATAGTGCGTGCCGTGCTCGTCCTGTGCGCCGGCTGAGTGCTTCGCCTCGACCATCGTCGCCGCCACATCGCCTAACTCGACGGTGCCACCAAGATTCATGCCGATCGTTGTACTAACACCTTTGCGTCCAACGAAGGCCGCCAGCTCGTAAATCGCCACAACGGTGGAGTTGTGTTTTTCGGCGATAGGCACGGCATCACCAATGTGGTCACCGTGGCCGTGAGTCAGCAGCATGTAATCGATCTTTTCCGGCAGCACGTAATCCTTCGGATACTTCGGATTGCCTGCGATGAATGGATCGATCAAGAGCGTGGTGCCGCCCGGCGTTCGAACAAGGAATGTTGCGTGGCCGAGCCAGGTGATGCGCGTGCCTTTGAGGAAACTCATACGTTCTCCCAGGAAAACTGAGGTTGGAGTTCAGGAAACTGATGAAGTGCGAGGTGCGCCTCTCTTGCATCGGACGTTGCAGGCAGGCACGAAGATGCACGGAGCCACTTCCGCTGTCTCGTACATCATCGCAGAGTGCAGCGAGCCTAAGGGAGAAGCCTCTTGACGTGAATCCCGGGGAGAGCTACAGTCTCGAAAAGGCGAACAAATGGCGAATATTGAACCGCTCTTCCCCATCCTCAACTCCGAACCTCGCCGCTCGCCCATGGC
>DATMUN010000427.1:0-2636 GCA_035563895.1 Occallatibacter sp.
GTGCGCGCCAGTTGCTTCAGTTCGGCGTAACTCAGGTGGTAGTCGAGTGCGGCGCGGACATACTCGTGCGTGATCTCGATGCGGCTGACGCCCTCGTCGTCCGTAGATAGCGCGACGGGCACATGCGCGGCGCGGTAGAGCATGAAGGGGTGGTCAATGCCCTTGATGCCGAGGATGCCTTCGTTGGAGCTGAGGTTGACTTCGACCATGACGTGGCGCGCGGCCATCTCCTTGAGCAGCTGCGCGGCGTTGGCTTCGTACAGCGCATCTACGCCGTGGCCGATGCGCTCGGCGTGGGCCAGCTCGACGGCCTGACGGATGTGGAAGCGCAGCCCCTCGGGCGGTACGAGGCCGGGAGCGAGCTCGCCGGCGTGCAGCGTGATGTGCACCTTGGGGTAGACGGAGTGCAGGTACTCGACCATCTTCATCTGCAGCGTGTAGTCGCGCATGGAGATGAAGCCGTCCTCGGGCTGCACGAAGTTGATGCCGACGAAGGTGTCGTCGTGCGCGTCCATGGCGGCTTGGACGGTCATGAAGCCGAGCAGCGTTTGCGCGAAGACCTGCTCGGGTGAGAAACCACGCAGCACCTGGTAGATGTAGCGGATGGTGACGTTGCAGGCGGCGGTGGCCTGCGGCGTGCCGCAGTGCTCGCGCTGTTTGCGCTGCGCTTCGGCGGTCGTCGCATCTTCACGGTCGGCGGCGACTTCATCTGCGATGCCGTGAGACTCGAGCGTGTGGCGATAGACATCGAAGTTCTTGTCGAGGGGGTTTTGCGCGGCGATGGTGGCGGCATGGCCGAAGGGAGGCGTCTCCATCAGCTCGAGGTACTGCTGGTTTTGTGCGGCGGAGCGGCTGGCCACTTCGTCGACGAACTCGCCCGTATGCGTTGCGCTGAGGCCGTGGAAGCGGCCGAAGGTGGCAAAGAACTGGTCATGCCCGCTGAAACCTGCCGTGGGCACATAGCTGCGCATGGAGAAGGAGTTGATCAGCCGGTCATAGAGGTCCTGCTGGTCAGAGGTGAGCACACCGTTGAGTCTGGCGGCGGGAACGAGCGGCTCAGCGCAGGGCGGCTTGGCAAAGCTCAGGCTCCTGGGGTCGACGCAGAGGCCGTCTTCGGCGGCGGCGTGGATGAAGGTCTCAGCGTAAACCGCACCGGAGAGGTGCACGTGGAGATCGGCCCCCTTGGGAAACTGGTCGAGGAAGGCGTGCAGGGCCAGCGGACCGGTTTTGACGGCATTATTGTAGGCGTGGGCGGCGCGCAGCTCGGCGGGAGTTTGCGCTACGGCGAGAGAGGCGCCAATGGCGGCGAGAATGCAGGCAAAACGGGCGATCCGGCGGGTCATAAGTGCTTTCCATACTAGAGCAGAGCCGCAGAACTGGCCACCGGAATCGCCCCGGTTTGGCGGCTTGGCGCGGAGTTGATATACTGTCACAGTTGTTGCAGCAAACTGTTCGTGGACCCGTCTCACCTCTTCGGCGCTCGCCGGAACCCCGCGCAGAACAATGCAACGAAAGTCTGCACTGAGGCCAGGTAGCTCAGTGGTAGAGCGCGGCCCTGAAAAGGCCGGCGTCGGCGGTTCAATCCCGTCCCTGGCCACCATCCGTTCCAGCTCATCCCATTTCAACGCATGCTTCGGTTTTGCGCGGCGCTACCGTGCGAGCTTCCTGCCCCGAGAGCTTTAGAATATTCTCCACGATGAATTCTTCTATCTTTGGCGGCGCCTATGTTGGGAGCGTCATCGATGGGCAGTTCCCGCTGGTCCGCTGCCTGGGCGGAACGGCGAACAGCAGCGTCTTTCTTACACAACTTGCCGGGGATGCTGATCAGAAGGCCAGCATCAAGCTGCTGCGCGCTTCCGGACTGGATGCGGACGCCTGCCTGACGCAATGGAACCAGACGATGGAGCTGTCGCATCCGCACCTGGTGCGCATGCTCGCGGCTGGACGCTGCCAGGTGGGCGGCGAAGATGCTCTGTACGCGGTGATGGAGTACGCCGACGAGGTGCTGGCCGAGGTATTGCCGGAGCGCGCGCTGACGCCGGACGAAGTCAGCGATATGCTGCCGCCGATTCTGGACGCGCTTGGGTGGCTGCACGCGCACGGCCTGGTGCACAACCGCGTGAAGCCCACGAACCTGCTTGCCGTCGACGACAAATTGAAGCTCTCAGTGGACGGAATTCAAGCAGCGGGTTCGACACGGCAGCGCGCGCTGACTAGCGCGTACGACGCTCCGGAGGTGGCTGCGGGGAGCGTATCCGCGGCGAGCGATGTGTGGGCGCTCGGCGTTACGGTTGTGGAGACGCTTACGCAGCGGACGCTGGACTGGATGCGCACGACCGGCACCGATCCGGTGATCCCGGCCTCGCTGCCGCAGCCGTTTCTTGAGATTGCGCAGCGTTGTCTGCGCGCCGATCCGGCAGGTCGCTTCACCATCGCGGAGATTCAAAACATCCTCAGCCCGTCTGGCGCTGCGGTATCCGTACCTCCACCAGCGCAGCCGCGGGCCGCTGACTCTGGCGCGAAGAAGCGACGCATGCAGCTATGGGTTCTGGGCGCGGCGGCTGTGGCTCTGCTGGCTATCGTGGTGGGCACGAAATTGAACGCGCCGCACAGCGAGCGACAGGACGCGCCGGAGA
>DATMUN010000428.1:0-4472 GCA_035563895.1 Occallatibacter sp.
CGCCAACCACCTGCCCGTCGGCGACCCCACCCTCGAGACCACAGAGGTCGGCCCGCTCATCTCGCCCGCCGCAGCCGAGCGCGTCGAGTCCTGGATCAAGGAGGCCGTCGCCGTCGGTGCCAAGCTCGTCGCCGGAGGCGAGCGCAAGGGCTCCGTCATCACCCCCACCGTCCTCAGCGGAACCAAGCCCGGCATGAAGATCCGCGACGAAGAGGTCTTCGGCCCCGTTGTCCTCATCGAGCCATACGACGACTTCGAGGACGCGCTCGCTGAGGTCAACCGCTCCCGCTACGGCCTCCAGGCCGGCCTGCTCACCCGCGACGCCGGACGCATCCTCACCGCCTACCGCGAGCTCGAGGTCGGCGCGCTCATCGTCGGCGACACGCCCACCTGGCGCCTAGACCCCATGCCCTACGGCGGCGTCAAAGACTCCGGCCTCGGACGCGAAGGCGTCCGCTCCGCCATAGAAGAGATGACCGAACCCCGCATGCTGGTCCTCTCCAACATGGGCATCTACTAGGCAGCATCGGCAAACACGAACCGCCGCAATTGTGGGTGCCCCACCCTCGCCGCGTCTTTGTACTTGCGGCTAGGGTGGGAAAGCAAGCCCCGAACCAAGCCACGACAAAACTGTTCACTGTCCACTGACCACTGTTCACTGCCCTAATAAATCACCTTCAACGAAAACTGAATCTGCCGCGATGTCCCCGCCGTCCGGCTGATCTCGCCAAACCCATTCGTCGTACTGATCGTAGCCGTCTGCGTTCCGGCAGGAATCGTCACGCCCAGCGTGTTCGACGGCAACCCCATATTCACAATGTTGAACAGGTTGAAGAACTCCGAACGGAACTGCAGGTCCATGCGTTCCGCGCCGCTCTTCCTGCGTCCAAACGGAGTGTCCTTGATCAGCGCAAAGTCGAAGTTATAAAACGCAGGCCCGCGGAACGTATTCCGCCCCAGCGTGCCAAACCGTCCCTGGTTCGGCCCGGTCCCTCCCGGCACAAACACCGGAATGCTGAAGTACGTCGGTCCATTTTCCTTGCCCGCGCCAAAGTAGTCCGCGCGATCTTTGCGCGCCGTCGAGAGCTTCGGCTTCGCAATCTGGTCCGGCCGGTCCACGCCATTCGACCCCGCGCCCGTCTCCTGCACGCCCGCATACACCGTGAACGGCGACCCCGAGCTGATGCTCGAGATGCTCAGCAACTCCCAGCCTCCCGTCACCTTCCTGCTCACCGGCTGCAGCCAGGCAGCCTTGTCCATATGCAGATCCTGCGCCACGCTCAACCCAAAGCCATGCTTCACGTCAAACGACGACGGCCCTTTCTCCGCACGCAGATCGAACGGGTTCTGCGCAAATCCAGACGCCACCGCGCCCGTCGATCCTGTCCCGCCAATCACAGTGCTCGACGAGTCCAGCGACTTCGAAAACGTGTAGCTCGCCTGGATGCCCGGCCCGCCATGTCCCAGCGGCCCCGAGATCGAAGCCTGCAGCGCGTGGTAGCTCGAGTGCGCCGTATCGTAGATCACATTCTCCACGCCGAATCCGCCAATCACGTTGCCCGCGCTGTCAAACTGCGTGTCCTTCGCAAACTCCGCCGTCGCCCCCGGATACGCATTCGGGAAAAGATACTGCGGCAAGTGAACTCCGGCCGTGCCCACATACGCCGCATCCGCCGTCAGGTTGCCCAGCTTCTGTTCCAACCCCAGCGTCCACGTGTACAAGCTGCCGTTGCCAAATCCCGCGTCAACGCTTGAAAGGTTCAGCGCGCTGATCACCGACGTATCCGTCAACGCGGCAAGGTCCTTCTCAAAGCGATCCAGATCGAACGATGTGTTCGGCGCCACCGTGTTCGTCTTGCCCGTCGGGAAGATCTCCGCGCCCGTCAGCGTATAGGCTGTCGGCAGTTGCGACGGCGCAATCGAAAACCCATAAGAGAACGGCGCCGTTGATGAAGACACCCGTCGCGGATAGATCGCAAACGGCGTCGATCCCGTCAGAAAGTTGTCCTGCCAGATGTTCGGCTGGATCAGCATCACCGATCCGCCCGCATGCACCGTCAGATCCTTCGCCGCCTGCCACGTCGCCTGCAGCCTTGGCATCCAGCCGTTCCACTGCTCCTTGTATCCCGGCTGCGGATTGATGATGTACTCCTTCACGCCGTTCACCATACGGATCGCCGACGTGCGCCGCGCCCGCTCTTTGATCGGCGTGTAGTGTTCCCAGCGGATGCCGTAGTCCAGCGTCAGCCGCGGCGACAGCTTCCACGTGTCCTGCACCCACGCGCCATACCCCTCGCGGCTGATGGCCGCCGGTCCGATATGCTCGCCGCTCGAAATAAAGCTCGGCGCCAGCGCCACCGAGTACGCAAACGGGCTGCCCGACAAAAAGCTCGTCAGCGTATCCGGCAACTGATCGCCCACCGCGATATCGTGTGTGCCGCTCGCCGAGGCAATCGCCTCGTTCGCATACGATGAGCCGCCGCCAAACGAGTAGCCGCCATTCGGCGTAATGCCGAAGTACGTCGTGTCGCGATTCACCCGCGCCTCAAATCCCGCGTGGATCGCATGGCGCTGCGTCGTAAACGCCAGTGTCTGCCGCGCCTGGAACAGGTTGCCGTACGCCTGCATCACTGAGCCAGCCGCACTGTTGAACGCCTCAAACAGCCCATCCCCGAACATCACCGCCGGGTCCGTGTAGTTCGTCGTCGGAAACCCCGGCGTCGTCCGCGTAATGCTGATCAGCGACTCCAGCACCACCCGCGGAGACTGCGTCCTCGTGTACGAACCAACCACATTCCGCTGCCTGTCCAGATACTGCACGCCAAACGTCGGATCGATCGCCGTCTGGTCTGGATTCGTCGTCGGTCCCGTCAGGTTGTCCATCGAGAACCGCGCCAGAAACTGATCCTTCGACGAGAACTTGTGATCGATGCGCAGCGAGAACTGGTTCGCGTTCGTCGCCACCTTCGACGCCGTCGCGTACGTGTTCTCCAGATACGATCCCGTCGGCAGGTTCGGCAGCGGATAGCGCGCCAGCACCGCCGCAATCCCCGCCGGCACCGGAATCTCCAGCGTATCCGTCGACTTGTCCGCGTACTCCAGCTGATGTTCCACAATGTTGCTCGAGCCCGAGGGCCGCTCCGCCGCCGTCGGCACCGGCATCACCTGCGTCGTCCCCAGCACCTGCCTGAAGCCCTGGTACTCCACAAAGTAGAACGTCTTCTTCCGACCGTCATACACGCCCGGAATCCACACCGGCCCGCCGTTGGTAAAGCCAAACTCGTTCCGCCGGAACGGAGGAATCCGCCCCGGATACGCCGGCGTCGCATGGTCAAAGTAGTTCCGCGCATCCAGCGCGGAGTTGCGGATAAACTCGAAGATCGATCCGTGAAATCCGCTCGCGCCCGACCGCGTGTGAATGTTCGTGAACCCCGATGCGCCGCGCCCAACCTCGGCCGGCATCCACCCCGAGCTCGAGTCGATCCCTTCCACAGCATCCACATTGAAATTCGAGAAAGTGGACCCGCCCATCTCCGGGTCGCTGATGTCCGCACCGTCCATCGCAAACGTCGCTTCCACGCCGCGCTGTCCGTTGATCGCAAATTGCGCCGTAAAATTCGTCGCGCCGTTCGCATCCGTCATCGTGCCCGCCGCCAGCAGCAGCAGGGAAGAGAAGTCGCGCTTGTTCAGCGGCAGCTCGCTCACCGCCTGGCTTGAGAGCTGCTCGCCGCCCGTCGCAGCCTGCGCCGCAGCGGCTTGGGTCGCCAGCGTAATCTCGCCGCGCGCCGAGAGCGTGATCACCGCCGCAGGCGCTTCCGCCGCCAGCTCTACCGGCACCGCGTACTCTACGCGCTTTCCATCGCTCTCAATCGTCAGCCGGTACTCACCCGCAGGCAGCGCCGTCAGAGCGAACTTGCCGTCAGCGCCCGTCGTCGCATCGCCATGCGCAGCCGTGCTCGCCAGCATCACCTTTGCCCCGGCAATGGGAGCCCCGGCAGCCGTGCGCAGCAGTCCCTGCCAAACCGCCTGTGCCTGCGCCGTCCACGCTGCCGTGCCCATCAGCGCCAACACCAGCCATCCCCGCATCGAGCCGCACGCAAACCCAAGGCCCGTCTTCCGCGCACACCGCACCCGTTCTTTCACTCGTCCGGCTACCCTTCAAGATGGATACGCAGACCAGACCGCCCTCGCACTCCCCGCTTTTTTCTGTCTCGTTCCGCGCTCGCGTGCATTATACCCATATAGCGAGACAACCGTCTGCTTAAACCTTTTAGCTCCACTTTCCGCTCCCCTCAAAAAACTGCCCTAAGGTCTATTCCACCAACCCCATCCACGCCCCCCAAAAAGCCCCCGCACGCATCCCCGTTAGCGAATAGTGAGCCGCACGCCCTACGCAGTAATGTCATTCTGAGCAGGTGCCCCATCCATCGCAACGCGATGGGTGAGAAAGCACGACCCCAAACCAAACACTG
>DATMUN010000429.1:0-2101 GCA_035563895.1 Occallatibacter sp.
CTCGACTTACACCAAGCTGGAAGGACCGCAGGCTGGGCAGATGATTCGCCTGCTCGAAGCGCTCGAAGACTTCGACGACACACAGAATGTGTATTCGAACTTCGACATGGACGCCGAGCAGATGGAACAGGTGGCCGGCTGAAACGGGCTTCATCAGGAATGACAAGAGGCCGCCCGGTTGTGGCGGCCTTTTCGTGGAAACCGCATGGCGGGGAGAGAAGAGGATACGTGACGCGCAGCGCAAGACTGATCCTGATGATGGTGGCAACCCTGACGGCTGGTGCATGGGCACAAAAGACTCCAGCAACCGAACCTGCGGTGAATCCAGTGGAGCAGGTGCGGAATACGCGCTCGTGGTCCTACGGACCGATCGCAAACTTTGGCACGGGTGTCGGCGACCGGTCGAGCTTCAAGTTCTTCTTCGCCGGCGTGCATGTGTCGAAGGTGCTGACGCCCGTGATTCACGCGGGGCTGTTCAGCGGCCAGTTTGAATACGGCGGCGACATTATCCCGTTCTGGCAGGCGTATACGCCTGCGCCGCACACGGTGACGTTCGTGGTGGATGGCGTGACTTATGTGGAGCCGGTGGGCGGCGGCACGTATACGGGTGCGAGCCTGACGCCGGTGATCTTCCGGTGGAACTTCCTGACGAAGTCGAAGCGGGTGCAGCCGTGGTTTCAGGCAGCGGGCGGGCTGATCTACACGTCGCATAAGTTTCCGCCGGACGTGCTGATACCGCATGGAACGCCGGGGGCGACTTCGGTGTGGAACTTTTCGCCACAGGGTGGGGTTGGCGTGCACTACTTTACGCGGCCCGGGCGCTCGATTGATTTTGGCGTGAACGCCGTGCACATCTCATCTGCATCGCTTGGAGACCGCAACCCCGGGGTGAATGCAAGCATGCAGTTCCAGGTGGGGTATTCGTTCTGGAAATGACCGGCAGCTCACAGATAGTCGCGTGTGTTCCGAACTTCTCTGAAGGGAGAGATGTCCGCAAGGTCGAGGCCATTGTGGCCGCGATGCGCGTGGACGGAGTGCACCTGCTGGACTTGTCGATGGATGCGGATCATAACCGCTCCGTGGTGACGGTGGCCGGCACCCCTGCCGGGGTGATGGAATCGGCGATTCGCGGAGCGGGCAAGGCCGCGGAGCTGATAGACCTGACGAAGCAGGAGGGCGCTTACCCACGGATCGGGGCGGCCGATGTGATTCCGTTCGTTCCGGTGACTGGAATCAAGCTGGAACAGTGCGTGATGCTGGCGAGACAGGCAGGAGCTGCGATCTGGCAGCGTTTTGGCGTGCCGGTGTATTTCTATGAGGCTGCGGCGGCACGGCCGGACCGGGCCAACCTGGAAGACGTGCGGAAGGGCCAGTTTGAGGGGCTGCGGGAGACGGTGCGCAAAGAGGCTGCGCGGCGTCCGGACCTTGGCGGGCCGGGTTTGCATCCTACGGCTGGCGCGTGCGCCGTGGGGGCCCGTAAGTTTCTGATTGCGTACAACATGTACTTCGACTCGTCTGACGTTGCCGCGGTGCGGGCGATTGCCCGGGAGGTTCGTGCGGCGGGCGGCGGCCTGAAGAGCGTAAAGGCGCTGGGCGTGGTGACCCACGGTCGCGCGCAGCTGGCGATGAATATCGCGGACTTTGAGGGGACGCCGGTCTCACAGGTCTACGAGACGGTTTCTCGCATAGCGCTGCGGCACAAGGTGGTTCCTGTGGATGGCGAGGTTGTCGGCCTGCTGCCGGAGGCTGCCTGCGAGCGCGAAAGCGAGTGGATGCGTCAATTGAGTGCGTTCGATCCCGATACCAAGATTCTGGAGCGCCGTCTGGCGTTTCCGTTGAACTGGCCGGGCGTGGCGTAGGCGGTTGGAACGACGCGGTTTGCTCAAACTGCGGGCTTCGATAAGTTTGGTGCTCGGGCCTGCTCTTCACCGGAGAGGCGGGAGCGGAAGGCACCTGGAGGAAGACTTTGTCTGGAATTTCTTTTCGGTTTTTGATGCTGGCGGGTGCGCTGACGGCTGCTGCGATGCCGGCGATGGCGGCGCAGTTGAACAACGACGCACGAGGCGTGGTCCCTTATTCGATCCAGCAGCTGGTGGTGGTG
>DATMUN010000430.1:0-2870 GCA_035563895.1 Occallatibacter sp.
CTCGGCCTGCGACACCTGCTGGTCCAGCTCCGGCGTGGAGATCTCCGCCAGCAGCGCGCCCTTCTTCACGTGCGCGCCGATGTCGTAATACCAGCGCGTGAGGTAGCCGGAGGTGCGCGCGTAGACCGGCGCATCGGTGTATGCGGACACGTTGCCGGGCAGCACCAGTGTGTCGATGGCAGCACCCGGCTTGGGCTCAAGCGCAATCACCGTGGGAGCAGCAAGCTCGTTTGTGTGCTCTTCGAGCGCGGCACGCGCGTGGATGCGCGGCAGGATGCCTGTCACCGCCAGCACAACAGCAGCAACCAGCAGGACAACCGCTGCCACTGCGCCTTTACGTGGGGAGATGGGCGCGTGCTCGGGTGCGGATTCGTGATCGTGTACAGTCTGCAGATTCGGTTCATTCGACATAAGCGTTACTCCGAAAGCGGATCGAATTCATCGACCGCGGCGGCCCGTGCAGGGCCCTTCAACTTTTTACGGCCCTCAAGCCAGCCATGGACAACTGAGAACGATGCGGGAACAAAGAAAAGCGTGGCGGTTGTAGCCATGAGCAAGCCACCGATTACGGCGCGACCCAGCGGCGCGTTCTGCTCGCCGCCGTCGCCCAGGCCAAGCGCCATCGGCACCATGCCGATGATCATGGCCAGAGCCGTCATAAGCACCGGGCGGAAGCGAACATAGCCCGCATTCAGCGCGGCCTTGCGTGCATCGCCCACCAGAGCTTCAAGTTGCTCGCGCGCAAAGCTGATGACCAGGATCGAATTGGCTGTGGCCACGCCCATGCACATGATGGCGCCAGTGAGCGCCGGTACGCTGAGGCGCGTGTTGGTGAGGAACAGGAACCACACGATGCCGGCAAGCGCCGCGGGCAGTGCGGCGATGATGAGGAACGGATCAAGCCACGACTGGAAGTTGACGACGATGAGCAGGTAGACGAGAAGGATGGAGAAGATGAGGCCAATGAGCAGCCCCGTATAGGACTTGTCCATCGTCTCGCTCTGGCCGCGCATGACGATGTGCGTGCCGCGCGGCGCCTGTTTCTGATACCGCTCGACGATGTCTTCCATCTTCCGCGTCACAGAGCCCAGGTCGGTTCCTGCCACATTGGTGTAGATATCGAGCACCGGCTGCACGTCGTAGTGGCTCACCGTTCCCAGCTCCGAGCCGGGCTCGATAGTCGCCACGTTGCCTAGCACCTGCGGCGCGAGCGAAGCTCCGGGAGCGCCAGTGGAAGCCGCTCCAGACGCGGCGTTCAGTAGCGCGGGCCTGCTGCCCGGCGCCGCCGTAGTGGCCGTGCCGATGCTGCTTGCCGCACTGGCCATCTGCGTGGCCGTGGTGCTGGCCAGCGGCAGTCCGCGCAGGTCCGAGATGGAGTTGAGCGCATATTGCGGGGCCTGGATCGCGATGTTATAGGTGACACCGTTGCGTGGGTCTAGATAGAAACTTGGGCTCGTCTGGAAGCTGCCGCTCATGGAGACCAGCACGCTCTGCGCTACATTTTGCTGATTCAGCCCCATGGCCGCAGCGCGTGTGCGATCCACGTTCACCGTCATCTCCGGCAGGTCAAAGGGCTGCTGAATGCGTACGTCTGCAGCGCCGGGAACATAGCGCACTTCGTTCAGCATCTTCTCGGCAAGCGCGCGGTTTTCATAGAGGCGCGGCCCGACGAGTTGGATATCGATCGGCGCGGCGAGGCCAAAGTTAAGAATCTGCGTGACGATATCGACGGGCAGCACGTAGAACATGACGCCCGGATACTCGCGCGCCAGACTGCTACGCAACTCGGTGACGTACTTGTCGGTCGGCTTGTGGTGCTCACTGAGTTGCACCTGGATATCGGCGTCTCCGGTACCGACAGGAGCCGAGGTCGAGTAGGACAGGTTCAGGCCGGAGTAAGGCAGACCGATGTTGTCCATGATGTTGACGATCTCATCGGCCGGGATGGTCCGCCGGATGGTGTCATCCACGTGATCGCAGAGCGCTGCGGTCTCTTCGATGCGCGTGCCAGAGCGCGCGCGCACGTGAATCTTGAACTGGCCCGAGTCGACTGAGGGGAAGAAGTCCTGGCCGAGCCACGGAACCAGCAGGCCCACGGACACAACCGTGAAGGCGAGGAAGATGCCGAGGAACACCTTCGCGTGATCGACGCACAGACCGAGCAGTCGCAAATAGCCCATGCGGATGGCCGTGAAGACGCGCTCGAAGACGCGCTGGAAGATGGCAAAGGGATTGCGGCTGGTACGGCGGTACTCCTCCTCAGCGTCCGAGTGCTCCTTGAGCAGATAGAGCGCCATGGTGGGCACCAGCGTTCGCGAGAGCAGATAGCTGGCCAGCATTGCGAAGACCACCGCTTCGGCCATGGGCACGAACAGGTAGCGCGCCACTCCGCTGAGCAGGAACATGGGCACGAACACGATGCAGATGGACAGCGTGGAGACCAGCGCCGGCACGGCGATCTGCGCGGAGCCATCGAGAATTGAGACTTCGAGCTCCTTGCCTGCTTCGAGATTTCGGTTGATGTTCTCGATAGCGACTGTGGCGTCGTCAACCAGGATGCCGACCGCCAGCGCCATACCGCCGAGCGTCATGATGTTGATGGTCTGATGCAGCAGCGCGAGAACGGTCAGCGAGCAAAGAATCGAGAGCGGGATGGAGACAGCGATGATGATGGTGGAGCGGAAGCTGCCGAGGAAGACCAGAATCATGATCGCCGTAAGACAGGCAGCGATGATGGCCTCGCGCACCACACCGCTGATGGCGCCGCGCACGAAGATCGACTGATCGGAGAGAAAGTCTACCTTCAGCTGCGGTGGCAGCTGCCCCTTCACATTGTCTAGCTTGGCGCGGATGCCGGCGATGATATTGAG
>DATMUN010000431.1:0-6547 GCA_035563895.1 Occallatibacter sp.
GTCCGTCATAGCCGCCATGTCCGATCTTCAGAAAGACCTTGCCGCCAAGCGCGGGAACTGCATCCTGCAACTCCGCTTCGCTGGTGATCACGCGAAACGGCCCCACGGGAAATCCATTCTCCGCGAGCCACGCCTTCTGCAATGTCTTGTCCTGGATGATTCGAATCGGCTCAACGCCCGGCCGCAGCGGCGCAATCTCAGCCACGCGCTCCAGCGCATCCACGCCGATCTGCTCGATCTCAAGCGTAACCGCGTCGGCGCCAGAGGCAAGTCTGCGCGCCGCATCCGCATCGCCCCATTTGCCCACAATGGTTTCATCCACCACGAGGCTCGCAGGGCAATCGTCTGCTGGGTCCATCACGCGCACACGATACCCCATGGTGCGCGCCGCCATCGCAGTCATGCGCCCCAACTGACCGCCGCCCAGAATGGCAATCAGGCCACCCGGCTTTACAACAGGCTGAATGAAGTCCAGCTTGACGCCGCTCAAGCAGGCAGCTCCTGTTCCAGCACCTCTGCCGTGCGCGCCTTGCGCCATGCAGTCAGCCGCTCGTGCAATGTAGCATCGGTCGTCGCCAGCATCTCCGCCGCCAGAAGCGCCGCGTTTGCCGCGCCCGCCTTGCCAATCGCCAGCGTTCCTACGGGCACGCCCTTCGGCATCTGCACAATCGAGAGCAATGCATCCAATCCGTTCAGCTGCGTTGCAGCAACCGGCACGCCCAGCACAGGAACCAGAGTCTTTGCGGCCAGCATGCCCGGCAGATGCGCCGCTCCGCCGGCGCCGGCGATAATCGCGCGCAGCCCGCGCTCCCGCGCCGACTCCGCATATGCATACAAGCGGTCGGGCGTGCGGTGCGCACTCACAATCTTTGCTTCGTAAGGAATCTCAAGCGCGCGCAGCAGTTCCACCGCCGCGGCCATCACTTCATAGTCGCTCTTCGACCCCATCACCACGCCAACCAGCGGCTTTTCGTTCATGGGCCGATTATACGGGGAACCGTCCCTTTCAGTTACGCCTCCTCACCGCCGAAACCACGCCTCCACGGCAACCTCGACCACCGCAAACAGAACACTGGCAGCGGCCATGATTCCCTTGGCCCGCTGCCAGTTCTGCTCATGCCGCTCCATCCGCCGTTCCAGTTCGCCAATGCGGCCGCTGTTTCCATCGCCCATCAGCCCAGCCATCTGCATCTTAAGCACGCTCAGGTCGCTCAACACCTGTGCCTCGAACTCATCCATCATCCGCATGCCTGACCCCACGTTTCATTGCGTTGCTTCATGAAGCAAGCGGTAGATTGAAGATCAACGCCGCTGAGAACTCCGAATAGTTGGGCGGCATTGAACCATCGAAGGCCCTGAAGTAAAACTGCTCTCCTGCTGTCTCACGCGTAAAGGTAAGCGTAGATGTCGACGCACGCATAACGAGGTCCGTGTCCTCTCCAGGGCGAAAACCTCCATCGCGGCGACGAACCTCAAATCCACCGCCGCTCGCAGCAACAGCGCCCGTGTTCACCGTCACCGTGTTTCCACTTGTCGAGGTAACACTGAGCCCGCTCAGATTCGCCGCAAAGCTAGGATCAGCGACGACCGGCACCTGCGCATCGGCTGGCACAGTGCTGCTCGTTTTGATCGCAAGGTCGTCCGCCCACTCGTTCGCAAACCCAATCGTGTACTCCATCACATCAGGCACGCTGTTTGTGTAGCTGAGCTTGACTGACCGAATCACGACCTGTGCATTCACTCCGGCTGAAGGCGCATTCAACTGTAGCGCATCACCCGGCCAGATATCCGCTGCAAGATTCACATTGGTGCTCTTGTAGGTCCCCGCCCATGCGGAACTCACACCCGCTGCCGCCTGAGCCATTACGCTCGCCGCATTGCGACAATCCTGCGAACTCCGCGCCGCAGGCGCAGTTACCGTACCCATCCACGAGCACACCTGCGGCAGCCCCGCGGCAGCAAGCGCCGCCTGGCTCGCCTCGTTCACTGATCGTCCCGTAGCACGTCCGGTCACCCGATAGCTCACCTGGATTCCCATTCCCACCGGAGGTTCAAAGCCCGAATTGAAAACCAGCTCTCCGCTGCGTGAGACGTAACACTCGCCCCCCTCCGCAGTGGTGCCCAGCCTCCGCGAAGAATAGGTGCCGCCCACAGGCGCCGTGCGCACCCAACCAGTTCCAAGACTGGTCAAGCGCAGCGATCGCATCGAACCCACCATGTATAAACTGCTGACCGCCGCCACCCAGCATGCGTCCGGCAGCGCGCTCACCGTGCCGTCGTACAAGACAACCGGCATACTCGCCACGCCATCGACAACTTCCTGAATCTCGAAGAGCAGAGACGCCGGCAGAGAGTTGATCTGGCCCCCCGCCGTAAGCTGGCCGTTATCGGCCCACGAACGATAGAACGGAGAGTCGCGCTCGATCTCACTGCAGTTCACTCGAATTCGCAGCGCATACTGATTCGCAGGATTGATCGGGTAGACGACACCAGAGCGAGTCCCCTCCACCAGCGGCTGCAAGCTCACTGCACCAGTGCCGGTAGCTGCCGTCGCCACAAACCCCGCCGTGCAGGTCGCCTGCGACTTCTCACCAACAAAGAAGCCCGACAGAACACCGGAGCTTCCGTTCGCCAGACTGACACCCGTAGCTTCCAACAGAAGCGTCCCGCCCATCTCGACTTTGCTGATGGTGCTCAGGATTGTCTCGCCGTCGTACCCGCTTCCGCCATTCATAACCAGCCCGCCCGCGCCGAGCGTTATGTAGCCATAAGGCTTGAGCCAGAGCGCCTGATTGATTGAACTCTCATCGAACTGCTCATCGATCAGAGTCGATTGCGCCGTGGGCAGGAAGAACGGCGTCTTAGTCAGAGGAAACCGCGTTGTCACACCATCGCCCTGAAAGCACTCCGTGATGTAAGCAGTCGGCTCGTGTTGACCAATAACTGTAACGTCGTTGGCAAGTGTTCGATCCAACGTAGATGTGAACGTGAGGCTCTGCAGGCTCAGGCTTTCATCAGCCTCGCTCAGGATATGCACGGATGATGGAATGCTACTGAGACTCACTACTCCACTCGCTGCCCGATACGCGGCTCGCGACTGGTTCATCAGGCTTCCCGTTGCCTTGCTCCACGTTGCGCCCGGTTGCGCAGCAAATGTGCCCACCCCCGTGCTTAGTGACAACCCCGCCGTCGAAAGCGCGGTCAGTCCCGTCCGCGTCACCATCGCGGTTACCGCTGCACCAGCAGTTGTGTTGGCAATGTTAACGCCCGAGACCGATCCCGCCTGATCCAGGAGAAGCTCGTCACTCACAGCCTGCACTGCCAGGCGGTAACGCGGACCTGTCAGCCCCATCCCGGCAAATTCAGGCAGCGGCGCTGCAGCAAGATAACCCGTGAAGTAGACCGTCCCATCGTCTCCCGTAACAGCAATCGCCTGATTCCGCACCGGCATCGGCAAACTGCCATCCGCAGGCAGGCTCAGCCAGAGCTGACACACTGACGGCTCATTGAGTTTGCGTTCGATTGCAAGCGGACGCTCCGCGTCGAGCGCCGCTGTGTAGTTCACTCCGTGGATCGTAATCTTCATCGCATCACTCAATTAGATCAGTGCATTGGCTGCAGGTAGAAAGCTCCTGTAACAGAGCACGCGTTCACCATCCAGCGGATCGGTCACCGGCAGCGCCATAAACTGCGCCTTCAAGGCCGCCCGCTGATGCGCTCCGCTGTTCTTCGCACCCAAAGGGCTCAGAGACTCCGCCGCCCCGGCCATGCTCTGCAGCCTCGGATAGTGAAAGAACACCCGCTCTCCCTGAGCGCCTTCCAGCACGAACAACGCCGACCACTCCTGATAGAACGTCCCGCCCTCGCGATCGACGAACCCCTTCAGCGCCTGCACCTTCATGCCCGCTGCCGGAGCACCCCCAGGCAGTGGCGTAGCCAGAGTCAGCGTTCCACCGTTCACCGAACTCACCAGTGCCACGTTGAACGTCACGCGCCGCACATAGTCCACATCGCTCAGCGCCTGGCGCACATATGCCCCTGCCACGGGCGACCCCACAAACCCCGTCTGTCCCGCATAGTCCACGTCGCACGCAATCAGCGATCCCGCCGAAAACTGCGCTGCATCGCTCGCCGTCAACATGATCGAACTCGCCGTCGAACCGCTCTGCGGCGCCACAGCCGGCAGCGCCTGTGCACCGCTCGCCACAGCCGTCGATCCGCTCTGCGGCGCCATCAGGTTCATGTGCTGCGTACCCGTCGCCAGCGCCATCGTCAGCTTCGTCCAGCTCAGGAACTCGAAGCTCACCTCAGCCTCAAGCGTCGAACGCACCTGCTCCAGCGTCGCCGCAGGAATACCCGTCAGCAGAGGCGCAGACTTGCTGCCGGACTTGCGCGCGAAGTTCTCGATCCATCCGAGATCCATCCACGGACTCGGCGGCGCATCCAGGCTGAAACCGCCCTGCTCCGATGCATCGAAGAGCACCGGCGTCTGCGCCGCACGATTTACCGGCGCAAAGTATGCGCGTACTCTGCGTGCCACAGGCGCAGGAGCTGCAAACCACCCTTGCGTCATCTACTCCCCCTGCTCCTGGTAGCTGTAGACCAGCACCTTTGCCGAACGCACAATCTGGTCCCGCTGCGCCACCGCTGGCGCAAACACCGGCTCGTCCCAGAAGACCTTCGTCAGCATCGTCGCCGCCGGCTGCACCGTGTAATTCAACTTCGGCGTCCAGTAAGGATCAAGCAATGCCACAATCTCCGCATCCATCTTGCTCAGCAGCCTGCCGCGATCCAGTCCGCCAAACGCCTGCGTGCCGCACGTCTGGTAAACAATCTCGCACTCCGCAGCCGCCATCGTGGAGCTCAGGCCCACGTCCACACCCAACCCATTCCACCGCAGCACGAACACATCGCTCGGCAGTTGATTGACCGGCGCTTCCGCTTCTTCCACCAGAATTCCAGGCCTGACTACACCGCGCAGCAGCACTGTGCGTTCCGGGTTCAGCACCGTCAGCCGCGAGCGCAGCGCGCCATAAAATGAATCCTTCGCATTTTGCATGAAGCTTCCCTTCGAATCGAGCTGCGTGCCACCGCGTCCGTACAAAAAGCAGTCGCGACCGTAGCGTTGTTACAGGCCCTGCGTATGCGCCTCACGAAGCAACAACCGGTACAGATACACCTGCCCAAATGCTTCATTTGAAGCCACTGAATCGATCAGGTAATCCTGCCCCGCTACCGTCACGGCAAGTGTCATCGCAAACAGCGCCTGCGCCGACGAAAGATCCAGCGTGCTCACCTGCACCGACACACTCGTCGCCGACACCAGCAGCTCCCACTGTGGCTGCGTTCCGCTCTTCATCGAAGGCCGCAGCCGCCGCATCACCGCCGGGCTCAACACCACGTCACTGAACGTCGATGCCAGAATGCCCACTTCCATCTGGTTCGAAGCCGTGGCCGCACCCGTTACACGCAACAGCGCCGCTGTACCCGCCACCGAGCGCAGCAGCGCATCGGCCAGCATCTGCGGCGCACCCATCGGGTTCCTCGCTGCTGTATCGCTCATTGCTCACCCCAGTCTGTTCGCCACATACGGGCGCAACCAGGTCTGCACCGTCTCGTCAAGCAGCGAACTTGAGAAGTACTGCATCTGCATCGTGTCAATCTTCGTGCGGCTCGCATTCAGCGCCGGTGTAGCCTGGGCGTTGCGCACAATCTGCGCGCACGCCGTCTTCACGTCGTCACCAATCGTCGCCAACCCCGCCGTGTAGGTCACCATCACCTCGTTGTACGACAAACCAAGCAGATTCCACGGCAACGTCAACTCGCCCGTGACAGCGTCACAATCCGCTGCGGTAGCATCAAGCGCACTCCATTGCCCCGGCAACGAGAAAGCCCAGGCAATATCGCCCAGCGGTCCTTCCACCGCCGAGCCGCGCCGCGACTGCGCATAGCGCGCTTCGAGCGAAACCAGCGGCGAAGCAGCCGTGCCCAAAGGTGCAAGCGGCAGGTACGTCAACCGAACCGTCTGCGCTCCGCTCGTCACCCGCAGCCGCTCCGTGTACTGAACTACGTTCAGATCCGGCCTCCGGCAAAAGCTGTTGATCAGCGCCGTAGCCGCGGTAATCCAGTCCGTGGAAGTGCCCGCAGGCAATCCGTAATTTTGATACTCATCTGGCTCCAGATACGCCATCGCGTTCCTCTCCCACAAAAACAAACCGGGGCTAGAGGCCCATCCGCAGCGCAACATGCGCCCGCGGATTGACCTCCGCCCCCGTTCCCTGCTCCCTGCTTTACCGGTCGACCAGCACCTGGTAGTGCGCATAGTTCGCGCCCTTCACCACCAGACCGCCAAACTTCACCGCGACATACTGCTGTGCGAGCGAGTTCGGCGTTCCGAGCTGGAAGATACGCGGAGTAGGATCACCGAGCCAGTGATACTCGATCAGGTCCTCAGTCACGATGTACGCCGGCAGTACAGCCGAGCCAGAACCAGGCGTGCCCGTGTAGCTCAGGCTCCAGTCAGGAATCAGAGGCAGATCGCCAGCCT
>DATMUN010000432.1:0-2151 GCA_035563895.1 Occallatibacter sp.
CGCCGCCATCTCCTTCCGATAACTCGCCGTCCACCGCCCCGCCACGCTCGCCCCGGAGAGGTGAATCGCAGCCGCGCAACCCTCCAGCGCAGCCGGTTTCGCCACCGCTCGCTCCGCCTCCGGATTCCAAGCAATCTGCCCCTCGCCCTGCACCGCTCCGCGCACCAGTTGCCGCACGCCAACCCCTTGCCCTGCCAGCGCTTGCCGCAGTGCCGTGCCCAGCATTCCAGAGGCGCCGCTCACCAGAACCGGGCCCGGCAATTCGCCCATATGAATCCCGCTTTCCATGCCATCCATCTTCCCAGAGCCACTTCTTCCTGTGGCAAAAGAATCGCCGCCGGTTTACCGATGCCCCTCAGCTTTAGTACGATGCGAATAGGTTTTGATTAGGGCAACAAACGAAAAATCCCAAACCCTCGGGAGGGTCGCTGATGACGGAAATGTCAGCGGTTCAACGCGAAGAGACGCAGAAGTCGCAGGTCGACAACGAAACGACCGAGCGCTTCATCGCCGAAAAGCACATCGGCGAGCGCATCAAGCGGTTGCGCCTCAAGAAGTCCATGGGCCTGGTAGAACTCGGCAAGCACACCGGCCTCTCGGCAAGCTTTCTCTCGCAGCTTGAGACCGGTCGCGTCGTGCCCACGCTGCGCAACCTGGCGCGCATCGCCATGGTCTTCTCCAAAGATCTGTCGTACTTCTTTGAGAGCGAGCCGCAGGCCATGTTCCGCGTGCATCGCCGCAAAGAGCGCGTGCGCCTGCCTCAGACCGGCGTCGATGAGCCGACCTACTACTTCGAGAGCCTCGGCTACATGGTGCCCGACCGGCACATGGACCCGTACTTCGCCCAGTTCATCCCGCTCGACAAGCACGCCGAGCCGCGCGCGCACATGCACCCCGGCTACGAGTTCCTCTACATCCTCGACGGCGAGCTCGAACTGCACCACGGCGACAACCACGCCACGCTCGAGCCCGGCGATGCCGTCTACTTCGACTCAAGCACCCCGCACAGCTACGTCTGCTCCGGCAAAAAGCCCGCCGACGTGCTGATCGTGACTATGCATCAGCCGCCGCCGTCGCAACCCGTCACGCTGCTGCGTCCCTCAGCGCCGCGCGCCTTGCCCGGCAGCCCCACACCACGCGCCGTGGTTGGTACGCGCCAGTAGGCGATCAAGCAAAAAGAGCCCGTGCCGCAAGGCACGGGCTCTTTCTTATCCCAAGCACGGAAATGGGTGCCCCATGTCTCGATTCTGAGACGTGGGATATCAAGCCCCCAACCCAGTCACGACACGCTAGTCCTTCACTGTCGCAAAATACTCCGCCACTTCCTGCCAGTTGTTCACGCGCGTGTAGCCGGTCGCCGCCAGGTTGTGTGGCGCACTGTAAAGCAGTCCCTGCCCCTCGAAGCGCTGCAGGTTCCGCGGCAGATCGTCGATCAGGTAATCCGCGCGCAAGATGCACTTGTTGCCGCAGAACACATAGTTCGTCGGCGGAATGCAAGGGAAGTACCGCTGCAGCCACCGATACTTCGGCCCCAGCGAGTTCGGCACCGTCATGGCCTGCGTCGCAATAAAGATCTCGAAGCGCTTCGACAGGTCTTTCAGCACCTCCTGCGCACCGGGTATCAGCAACAGATCCTCGAAAAAGTCCTCTGCATCCAGAAACGCTCGCAGCTGCCCCTGTCGATCCACAGGCGTAATCTCCCACAGCCCCTTGCCTGCCAGGTCGTCCACCGTCACGGCCTCGTCGAAGGTCTCGTTGTAGCGGCGCAGATGCTCGGCCAGCGTATCGGCCATCACTTCGTCCATGTCCACACAGATGCGCTGCACAGTCTACTCCCTCTCCTTTTTCATGATGATCTCTTGCCGTCTGACCTACGCGCCCGTGGGCTTCGGTCTGCGAATCGCGCGTCCGTCTCCGTTCGCCGTCGGCGTCTCCGCTTGCGGAGCCTTCGGCTCCGTCACCATCGCCGGACTCCAGAACAGTAGCCGCCCACAGCTATCGCACGTGCGCACCAGCCCCTCGCGCAGCTCATTCCACACCTGCGGACGAATCCCCATCCTGCAGCCCGTGCACTGCTCGTGCTCAGCAATCGCCAGTCCCGTGCCGCGGCTCGCCGCAATGCGGTCATACCGCGCCAGCAACTCCGCGTCC
>DATMUN010000433.1:0-3213 GCA_035563895.1 Occallatibacter sp.
CCCCGCCGCCGCCGCCCCCGCCCCCGCCGCCCCCGCCGCCGCCGGAGGTTCACGTGGTGCACGTGCAGTCGGAGATGATGAACAACCAGCTCGTGGCGCCTACCAAGATTCCGAACAGCATTAAGCAGGTGACCGAGAGAGAAGCGGCTCCGTCGAGCTTCGGCGTCGCCGGCATGGAAGGCCTCGGTGGTTCTGGCAGCGGAGTAATGGGCAGCGTCTTCGGCAGCGGCAACGCTCCGAAGGTGCAGGCCGCGGCTCCGAAGAAAGTCAACATCTCGGCCGGTGTCGCCGTTGGTATGTTGATCCAGAAGACTCAGCCGGTTTATCCCCCGATCGCCAAGGCGGCCCGTGTTTCGGGCACTGTCGTCCTGCAGGCCACTATCTCCAAGGCCGGCACCATCGACAACCTTCGCGTGATCAGCGGACCGGCCATGCTGCAACAGGCGGCGCTTGACGCGGTCCGTACCTGGCGGTATCGCCCGTATCTGCTCAACAACGATCCGGTTGAGGTGGAAACCACCATCAATGTGATCTTCAGCCTTGGCGGCTGATGAAATATTCCGGCCCTTTCCCCCCACTAAGGGAAAGGGCCCTACTTTTGGCCCGAATGCGTTTCCGCAATGAACCGCATTCCCAGCACTCCGCCCCGGCGGATTCTAGTAGTTCACAAGAAAACTCCTTAGGAGGAACGATTCAGTGATTCTCGCTCAGCTCGCACATTTCGCATCGCATACGGTCAGCAGCCTGGCTTTTCTTCTCCAGGAAGGGGAACAGACCGTCAGCTTCAGCCCCATGGGCCTGTGGGAACACATGGGCTACCTGGCCAAGGCTGTTGCCGTCATCCTGTTCATCGAGTCCATCTGGTCGCTGGCAGTGATGATTGACCGTTACCTGTATTTCTCAGCGGCCCGCAAGCAGTCGCGTGAGTTCGCTCCCAAGGTTGCCGGCGCTCTGAAGGACTCGAAGCTCGAGGAAGCCATCAAGATCGCTGACCGCAACAAGAAGTCGCACCTGGCAGAGGTTGTTACTGCTGGCCTGCAGGAGTTCCGCGCTTCCGGCGGCGCCGCCACCGAGACCACCATCGAGAGCTCGCAGCGCGCCCTCGAGCGTGCCGAGGCCATTGTTCACGCCAAGCTGAAGAGGGGCCTCTCCGTTCTGGCCACCATCGGCTCGACCGCTCCGTTCGTCGGCCTGTTCGGCACCGTCGTCGGCATTCTGAACGCCTTCCAGCAAATCGCCACCCAGAAGACCTCGGGCATCGGCGCGGTCGCCGGTGGTATTTCGGAAGCCCTGGTTACCACCGCCTTCGGCCTGCTGGTCGCCATCCCGGCCGTCATGGCCTTCAACTACTTCACCGGCCGCGTTGAGGCTTTCGACGTCGAGATGGACAACTCGTCGAGCGAGCTGGTGGACTACTTCATCAAGCAGAGCAAGCGCTAGTTGAGGCAGTTGGCTGAAGCGAGAATTGAGCAGGACAGAAGAGTGGCAACGCTCTTCTGTCCGCCGATTTCAGCCAGCCTGTAGGCTCATTTGAGCGGTAACACCGGATGCCATCCGGAGCAACAAATCCAAAAGGCACGGAGCCTGACAAATGGCAATCGCAACTCGTAATGAAGGCGGCAATATCAACTCTGACATCAACGTCACCCCCATGGTCGACGTGATGCTGGTGCTGCTGATCATCTTCATGGTCATCACTCCCATGCTGCAAAACAAGGTGGCGGTCGACATGGCCAAGGTGGAGAACCCTACCCCCATGCCGGATGCCGATAAGGAAGATGCCATCGTCGTCGCCGTTACACGCGACGGAGGTGTGTATCTCGGGCAGGACCGCATTGTGCTCGCCGACCTGGGAACCAAGGTGCGGGACAAGCTGGCCGATACACCCGGTAAGACGATTTTTGTTCGTGCAGACTCTCGCGCGCAGTTTCGCGCTGTGGAAGACGCCATCGATGCGGTGCGTACCGCAGGTGTCGATTCCGTCGGTCTGCTGACGCAGAAGCGTGAAGCTGGCCAGTAACCACGCGCCGTTCACGTTTCTTAACGAATTGCAGCAAATGAGGAGTTGGAAGCCATGGCAATGACAGCAGGGGGCGGGGGAGGTTACTCGTCCAACATCAACGTCACGCCCATGATCGACATTCTGCTGGTGCTGTTGATCATCTTCATGGTCATCGTGCCGGTAACGCCGAAGGGCTTGGAAGCGCTGGTACCCCAGCCGCCGAAGGATCCGCAGAAGCAGAGTCAGCCGAATGACCGCACCATCGTCATCCAGGTCCTGTACACCCCCGGCGCCGCGCCGCAGTACAAGATCAACGAGACACCGGTGCAGAAGGCGGATCTGCTCAACCAGCTGACACAGATCTACTCGAACCGCGCTGAGCGTGTCATGTTCGTGAAGGGCGATGACAACATCGACTTCCGTTACGTGGCCGAGGTTATCGACATCGGCAAGGCGGCCAACGTGGATCACATCGGCTTGATGACGCCGAAGATCCTGGCTGGCCAATAGCGCACGCAGCTGTCCGGATTCCTCTCACCTGGGAAACAGAAGGGAGTTCCGCCATGACTGTTAGCAGCAGCAGTATCCGGAATATGACGTCAGAGATCAACGTCACACCGATGATCGATGTACTTCTGGTTCTGCTGATTATCTTCATGGTGATTACTCCCGCATTACCCCGGGGAGAATCGGCGCAGGTGCCACAGCCGCCACGAAACGACGGTTCTACTGCGGCAACTGTGGTGCTGGAGATGCAAAGAGGCAACGACGGTATATTGCACTTTGCCATCAATCAGCAACAGGTGGAGCGGAAGGATCTGGTGGCGAGGCTGGCGGTCATTTACGCCAACCGCGCAGAGCGTGTCTTGTTTCTGAAGGGTGATGACCAGCTAAGCTTCACGCAGGTGGCCGAGGTGATCGATCTCAGCCACTCTGTCGGGGTGGATCGCATCGGCTTGTTGACGCCGAATGTGCAGGCCGGGCGCTGAGATGGGCTCTTCCGAGAGCACAGCTTTCGGCAAGAGACGGGAGTACAATTTTCGCATCGCGGTTTCGGTTGCTTGAATGCGAAGCTGGGTGCATGAGATTTCCAGGCGCGCGCGAGACGGGCACGACCTGAAGGAGAAGAAGAAAACATGAATCGACCCGCACGTATTTCGGCGCTCGCGGTAGCTCTGGCCGGCCTGGTGTTTTCCATCAGCGGGTGCAAC
>DATMUN010000434.1:0-3754 GCA_035563895.1 Occallatibacter sp.
TTCGTGGTTCCCGCCTTCCGCATCCCGCTGGAGTGGGCGGCCATCGCCTTCCTGCTGGGCGCGGCGGTGCTCGCGTGGCCCCTGCTGCTGACCACCAGGCTCGAATGGCGCAACGGCGCGGTGATGATGAAGCGGTCCAGCGCGTTTCTGCTCGTCATCCTCGTGCTGGCCGTGGTTCGCTTCGCAGCGCGCGGCTACTTTGACACCTTCATGACCACGCCTCAGACCGGCGGCCTGTTCTTCGTCCTCGCCTTCGGCATGATTGTCGTCTGGCGCGGCAAGCTGTTGCGCGACTATCTGCGGCTCACCTCGGAGCCCGCACCAGGCGTACCCAAGCCCACACTCGACGAGCTCGTTTCGTAAAATCGATCCATGCAATTTCTTTCTCTCTCCCGGCGGCGCACCGATGCGTTTCCGCCCGAAGCCTTCACGCCTGAGCTCGCGGCGCGCGAAACTACGCGCGTGAAGGAACTCTACGCCGCCGGTCTTATACGCCAGATATGGAAGCGTGGCGACATGGGCGGCGCAGCCATTCTGTGGGAAGCTGCCAGCGCAGCCGAGGTCCAGACAGCGCTCGGAAGCTTGCCCATAGCGCAGGCTGGCATGCTGGAGATCGTCGCCCTGGTGCCGCTCGAGCCCTACCCCGGTTTCGGCCCGCAAAAGTAGCCGCCGGCGCGGCGGTTTTTCCTCACCACTCGGCCCGGCTCCAAGCCGTAAACTGGAGCTTCGCGATCTTCCAACATCTCAGGAGTGTGGACTCATGGCGTATCCCACGAACTACCGCTATACCAAGGAACACGAGTGGATCACCGTCGACGGCGGCATCGGCACCATCGGCATCACGGACTACGCGCAGAACTCCCTCGGCGACATCGTCTACGTTGACGTGCCGAAGGTGGGCGACGTCATCACCGCCAACCAGGTCTTCGGCTCCGTTGAGAGCGTCAAGGCAGTGAGCGATCTCTACTCACCGGTCTCTGGCGAAGTCACCGAAACCAACGAGTCCCTCAAGACCGAGCCCGACAAGATCAACGCCGCTCCGCATGATACCTGGATCATCAAGGTCAAGCTCTCTGACCTCGCCGAGCAGGATGCCCTGCTGGACGCAGCGGCTTACGAGAAGTTCGTCAGCGAAGAAACCGGAGCGTAAAGGCAGCCACTAGCCGCTAGCTTCTAGCTGCTAGTTCGGTAGTGCCGCATCGCACTTTCGATTCGGAATTTCATCCTGTGGCTGCGGCAGACATGCAGCCATCGCCGCCTTTTAGCTAGCAGCTAGAGGCTAGGAGCTAAGAGCTAAATGCGCTATCTCCCCAAGTCGCCGGCCGAGCGCGAGCAGATGCTCGCAGCAGTCGGCGCTCACGCCATCGATGAGCTGTTTGCCTCGATTCCTGCCGAGTACCGGCTCTCGCGCGATCTTGACATCCCGCGTCAGCAGGCCGAGAGCGAGATCATCGCGTACTTCAAGGCCGCCGGCCACAAGAACGCCACCGACTTCGCAAGCTTCCTGGGCGCAGGTGCCTACCGCCATCACCGCCCGGTCGTTATCGATGCTCTGGTGCAGCGCGGCGAGTTCCTGACGAGCTACACGCCCTACCAGGCCGAGATCACGCAGGGCACCCTGCAGGCCATCTTCGAGTTCCAGACGATGATCGCCGAGCTCACCGGCATGGACGTGGCCAATGCCAGCATGTACGACGGCTCCACCGGCGCAGCCGAGGCTGTACTGATGGCCGCGCGCATCACCAGCCGGCACAAGACCGTCGTCGCGCGCTCCGTGCATCCGGAGTACCGCGAAGTGCTCGCAACGTACCTGCGCTACCGCGAGATGCCGGTCAGCGAAGTGAGCTATGTGGCTGAGACCGGCCGCGTCGATCTGGCTGCGCTCGAAGCCGCAGTCACTGAAGAGACCGCAGCCGTTCTCATCCAGAGCCCCAATTTCTTCGGCACTATTGAAGACGTTGCCGCTATCGCGGAGATCGCGCATAAGAAAGGCGCGCTGCTCATCGTGTCGATCGCAGAGGCTGTCTCGCTCGGCGTCGTCAAGCCGCCCGTCGAGGCCGATATCGTCTCCATGGAAGCGCAGTCCTTCGGTGTGGCGCTCAGCTACGGTGGCCCGTTTTGCGGAGTGCTCGCGACCAAGGAGCAGTACCTGCGCCAGATCCCAGGCCGCCTCGCCGGCCAGACCGTGGACGCCAACGGCAATCGCGGCTTCGTCCTCACGCTCTCTACGCGCGAGCAGCACATCCGCCGTGAGAAGGCCACCTCGAATATCTGCACCAACCAGGCGCTCGTCGCGCTCATGGCGACCATCTTTCTCACCGTCTATGGCAAAGAAGGCGTCCGCGAACTGGCCGAGTACAACCTGGCCAAGGCGCACTATGCGGCCAAGACGCTCGCAGCCGCACCCGGAGCAAAGTTGTTATTCGACGGCGCTCCGCGCTTCCACGAGTTCGTGTTGAAGACCGACGAAGCGCCAGAAGCGTGGCAGAAGCGCCTATTCGACGAGAAGATCGTCGGTGGCCTCGACCTCGGCCGCTGGTATCCAGAGCTGGCCGGAGCCACGCTCTGGTGCGCAACCGAAGTGGTGACACGCGAACAGATCGACGCGGCAGCCAAGGTGCTCGCCGCCAGTCCGGTGGAGGCGTAAGGAAGAGGAGCGGCCGAACGCAGCTGAAAGGGTTAGGAATGGCTAGAGAGAATGATTGGATGTTGCAGTCTGATCGGGACCTGCTCGCTGCTCGGTTTGAGAAGAAGCGTTTGGCTTGGGAGCGCACCAGTCGAAAGGGTTTTTTCCGGTTTGTATTTGTTCGATGCGGACTCGGGTTTGGTGGAACGATGGTCTTGGCGGAAGTTGTGTTTCGCGGATACCTGCATTTGGGAACGCTCCATCAACCGACGACTCTTCGGGCTGTTGGCCTCGCGTCTGTAATAACGGTCTGCATAGCAGTGTCTGCCGGTGTTTGGGGCTGGCGCAGCAATCAGAAGCGATTTGGGAAAGTTGTCGCGAAACGGTACGACTGAACGCGACGAAATTGACCAGGGACTGATGGACGAGTTTTGTAACAGGGCACGACTTCAGTCGTGCCGAACGAAGATGCAATTGGGAGGTGGGCTTTAGCCCCTGCCATGGCGCAACCCAGTAGGAATTCGTCCACGGAGAACATTCTCAATCCCTCACGTACTTTCTTCGTGACGACCAAGACCAGCATGGGCCGCATGCTCCTACAGTCGGAACGCAACGCAAGCTTGTTGATTGACGTACTTCGATCTCTGGTCGTCGAGCGCAGGCTTCAATTGCACGACTTTGTCATCATGCCGGATCATTTGCACGCATTGATTACAGTCGGCGACGAAATGACAATCGAGAAGACGATGCAGTTAATCAAGGGACGGTTTTCCTATCGTCTGTCCCATGAACTTGGGTTTGCAGGAGAAGTCTGGCAGCGGGGATTTTCAGAAGTACAGGTCATGAACCGCGAAAGTTGCGATGCGTATTGCAGATACATCGCCGAAAACCCCGTGAAGGCAGGATTGGCGGTATCAGCGGAAGAGTTTCCGTTTTGCTTTCGGTTCCTGGCGAAGAGGAAGGCCGAAACGAAGATGGCAGGGGCTGAAGCCCCCAGGTAACTGATCGGACTTTTTCGGCACGACTGAAGTCGTGCCCTGTTACAAAGCGAGTCGAAAATTTAATTCTAAGCGGATCGAGGACGCATCCCGGAAGGTGTGGATTCGACACCGGCAACAAGCAGAGAAG